>CAZEDR010000048.1:6529-15944 GCA_964510975.1 uncultured Melioribacter sp.
TATAGGTAAAGAATTTTTTATAGGCTTTGAAAACACTCTTTCAATTTCTTGTAGAGACTTGCCGCGGCAAGTCTCTACGTTATCTTTTTTACTATTCAAAATAATTATCCCATGAAAATGATTAGGCATTACAACACTATAATCTAATTCAACATTTGATCTGATCTCTTTTGTTTTCACCCACTCTTCTTCAACTATTCTCCCTAACTCATTTAATGCCATTTTTCCATTAACAACCGTTCCAAAAAAAATCAATATGAATTTTTGTATTGATAGTAACATAATAATACCAAGGATTTGAGTAATCCCATTCTTTCAAGCGGGCTGAATCAACACGGTATGTATCTTTGAATTTTGCCATAAACAAAAAAGTCACGCTTGTTTAGCATGACTTTCTAAAGGGAGATAATCTTTTAATTAAAGATGCTCTTTCAAATAATTAATGTTATTGATTGTAGTTGGGTCAAAACCTCGCATGAGCGCGTAATAGTAAGTCATCCAATCGCCTAGATAAATCATATCAACTAAGCGCAGTTTATAATTTTTCTCTTTACTCAGAATATTAATAACATCTGCGCCGCATTTTTTAATTATCTCAGATGTAATTTCAAATCTCTTTTTAACTTGAGGATGATACTCTTCTTCAATGATGTTAATTACTTTGAAATTCATTGTCGGCTTATATCCTTCCCAACCTATAATTTCGTTGTGGTCTAATTCCGGATAAGAATTTACAAACGCGTGATGCTTAGAATTCTCATTGAACTGACCTTTGAATCGTGTAGCCACAACTGAAGTAAAATCACTTACAGCATAGACAATAGGAACAAATCCTAATAGACTTTCGGCAATAGTAATAGCTTCGTTCTGCGAAGTTGCATAATCCAAACCTTTTCTTTCTAGTAGAGTGATTACTTCTTTAACATTTTCTTTTTGTTCCGGAACCAACTTAAGTGTGTTCAAAACATTAACTAACGAGAAGAAATTTATCCACAATGCAAAACGCGGTTGGAATCCTTTTTTAAGAATGCCGAACGGTATTTTATTTTGCTCGGCAACTTCTTTCATTTTACCGCCGGTAGTAACGCAAATAATTTGGCACTTCTTGGCAATTGCATCATTTAGTGCTGATAGAGTTTCTTCCGTATTCCCGGAATACGAAGAGGCAATAACAAGTGTTTCTTCGTTTGCATATAAAGGCAACTCATAATTACGGTTAACTTGATAAGGATATTTCAATTCCGTTCTAAAATAACTTTGAAGAAGTTCCCCTCCAATTGCCGAACCGCCAAGCCCCGTTACAATAATGTTCTTGATTTTTTTTGTATCGATTGAAGACAAATCGAATTTAATATTCCATGCATATTCTACTTGAGTATAAGAATCTTTGAGAACATCAAATTGATTATCCGGGTCTAGCTTTGAAATTAGCTCTTTGATTTCCATTAGTCTCTCAATAAAGGTTTTTAATTTGGTCTTGTATTTTTTTGTTATAGAAAGCATGCATCTCTGCATTAATCTCTTTTTCAGTTCTTAGGCGCAAACATTTTTCGCCAAGCTCGGCTGCTTCAGCGTAGGTTATACTCCGTATCACTTTTTTGATATGAGGCAAAATTGATGCGGATGCACTGAATGATTCTAAACCAAGTCCAATAAGCAAAGGAACTGCGAACGGATCAGCAGCCATTTCTCCACATAAACTAACTCGTTTGCCGGCAACCTTGCCTTCTGAAATGATATGATGAATAAATCTTACAATAGCCGGGTGAAACTCTTGGTATAGCTTAGATACAATTTCATTTCCACGATCCACAGCAAGAGTATATTGAATTAAATCATTTGTCCCGATGCTTAAGAAATCGGATTCTTCGGCAAATTCCTTTGCCATTGCTGCTGCCGATGGGATTTCAATCATCAATCCGACTTGCATATGTTTATCGTACTGCTTTCCTTCTTTGTGAATCTCTTTCTTACATTCTTCTATCAGTTTATTGCATTCTCTAACTTCTTCAAGAGAAGTAATCATCGGTATCATCATGCGAACATTCTTGTGATAGCTTGATCTCAGAATTGCACGTATTTGTGTCTTGAATAAATCTCTGCTGTCTAGTAATAGCCTAACACCACGCCAGCCTAAGAAAGGATTAGGTTCTTTTAAATCCACCGGTAAAACTTTATCGCCCCCAATATCAAACGCGCGGATTGTAACAAAATCGGGATAGACTTTATCTGCGATATCTTTATAAACTAAGAATTGCTCTTCTTCATCCGGAAAAGCGACTGATTGTTGAAACAACTGCTCTGTTCTAACTAAGCCAATTCCTTTGGCGCAATTGTGAACAATAAAATCCAGTTCGTCATTAATATCCAAATTAGCTTCAAGTTGAATCTGCAATCCATCAAGAGTCTCCGCGGGAAGATCTTTTAACTTGCTTAGCTCTGCATCATAATTCTGAAGCTTCTCAATTTTTTTATGATATTCTTTAAGATGCTTTTCATCCGGATTAATGATTACTATACCTTTATAGCCATCAATTATTATCTCATCATCATCAGAAATTTTATTCATAGCATCGTGCAAACCAACAACTGCCGGAATATTTAGCGATCTAGCAAGAATTGCCGCATGAGAAGTTAATCCGCCAAAATCAGTTGCGTAACCTTTCACATTTACACGTGAAAACAAAACCGTATCGGATGGAGATAAGTTTGTAGTTACAACAATTACATCGCTGGCAATTCTAGAACGCCACTTTTTCTTTTTGAGATTTCTAATAATTCTATGTTTAATATCTTCTATATCGTGAGAGCGCTCTTTCATATAAGCTTCGTCAGCAAGGCTCATCAAATGAGTATACTTTGAAATTTCGCTATCAACAATAAACTCCGGCATTTTCATTTCAGTCTGAATTCTTTTCTTTAATGTAGAGACTAAAATTGGATCGTCGAGAATCATCATTTGCGCTTCGAAAATTGCGCCACGCTTTTCCCCAAGTTTATCCACTGCAAGCGAGAATATTTTCCTCAGTTCTTTTTTAGACAGATCTAGCGCAACTTCTAGATTACTAAGCGCCTCATCAACATCTGTTATTCTCTCAGAAGAAATTTCTTCTTTTTCCTTTGCATAAATGTAAGCCTTGGCAACAACAATTCCCGGAGCAGCGGCTATACCTTTTAATACGGTATTGATCTGTCTCTCTTTCATTTTAGAGTTCGTCAAATCCTCTGTTAAAGTAATCGACAATTTCTTTTGCAGCTTCTTCCTCATCGTCTCCATCAAATGAAAGTACTATTTGGCTCCCTTTTTCGGCAGCCAAAGTCATAACTCCAATAATACTTTTTCCATTTATATGAAGACCATCCTTATTCAAGAAAAATTCGCTTTTAAATTTTGAAGCCAATTTTACAATTGTAGCTGCCGGACGAGTATGAAGACCGGCATTATTAATAATTGTTACAGTAATTTCTTTCATTTATTTCTATTAATTAGAGAGTTAGCCAGCCAAATCATTAATTGCTGCCCCTCTTTGTTTTTAAGAGAGGATAAATCTTTAAGCGCCAATCTTGTATAGCGTTCAATTTCTTTTTTAGCGTCTGCTAAAATTCCAAGCCTAATGTACAAATTTTTGTAATTCTCTATCTCATTCCGCTTAATTCCTTTTTGAGAAATTACTTTTTCTAGGATAATTTTATCATTTACATCTGCTTTCTGCAAAGCCCGTAAAAAGAGAAAAGTTTTCTTTCCTTCAATCAAATCACTGCCAATTCTTTTACCAAATTCTTGTTCCTCAGCAATCAAGTCAAGCAAATCATCTTGAATCTGAAATGCCATTCCAAGATTTTTTCCATAATTGCCTAGAATCTCAATTTCCTTTTTAGAACCACCGGCAAGAAGCCCACCTATAAGGCAGCACATTTCAACAAGTGCGGCAGTCTTTTTGTAAATCATAACTTTGTATTCTGCTAAAGAAACTTTAGTACGAATCTCAAATTCTTTATCTAAACTTTGTCCTTCGCAAACTTCTATTAGCCCATAAGTAAATGCATCTAGAACTTCAGTAAATTTTGTTTTTGTGTCTTTGAGTAGGCATTCATATGCTAATGCAACAAGATTATCCCCGGCGAGTATGGCCGTACTTAGATCATATTTTTTGTGCAAAGTTAATCTGCCGCGCCTCTTATCGGAATTGTCCATTATATCATCATGCACAAGCGTAAAGTTGTGAAGAACTTCCACTGCTGCTGCGGCATTATATACTTTTGAAAAATTTCCACCTACAGATTTGGCTGCAAGCAAAACCAAAAATGGGCGAAGCCGCTTTCCTTTTCCCTCAAGAATATAAGCGCATGGTTTGTAAAGTGAAGCTGGTTTACGGTTCTTAACTAATTTCTCAAGAACGGCATCAATTTTTTTTATTTCACTTTTATACAATTCGGAAAATTTATCTTTCTCTTGGTTCAAACTAAATCCTCTTTCTTTTTCAAACCTAATTTTGAGAGTTGCTTAATATTGGAACAACCGGTTAAGTACATAATTTTTTTAACTGACACGAACCAATCTTGTATTAATTTGCAGACACCATCAACATCATTGTTTATAACCTCTTGAAGCAATACTCTGGCAGAGGCAGTTAAATCTGCACCCAATGCCAATGCTTTAGCAACATCTACTCCACTGTTAATACCACCAGATGCAATCAATGAAAACTTATATTGTTTCTTTAGTTCTGCGACAGTCCTAACACAATAAGAAGTTGGCAATCCCCACTCTTTGAAGTAATTATCAACTTGTTTATTTCTTAGTAACTCAACTGCAGCCCAGCTAGTTCCACCGGCACCGGCTACATCAATTCCGCTAACGCCAATTTCCAACAATTTCTTTGCTGCTGACTTACTTATTCCAGAGCCAACTTCTTTGCAGATTATTGGAACCGACACTTTGTTAATCACTTTCTCAAGATTCTTGAGCAAGCCGTTAAAATTTATTTCTCCCTCTAACTGTAATAGTTCTTGCAGTGGATTAAGATGCACAACCATAGCATCTGCTTGAGCAAGATCAGTTAGAAACTTTATTTCTTCAACAATATTTTTTGATGAGGCAACTTGCGCTGCACCGATATTACCTAGAATTGGAACGACGCCAGCGTTTTTTCTTACTACTTTATATGTAGAATGGAGTTCAGAATTCTCTAATGCTTGTCGTTGCGAACCGATTCCAATAGGTACATTTAATTGCTTTGCTGCAATTGCAAGTTTCTCATTAATCTTCTCAGCTTCACTTGTCCCGCCGGTCATACAAGAAATTAGGAACGGATAAGATATTTTCTTCCCTAAAAACTTTGTTGCTAAATTGATTTGAGAATAATCAACTTCTGTAACAGCATTATGCTCAAATTCGTAGCTATCAAATCCATTAGATTTTTCATACACAACTTTGTCAGTAAGACAAAGTTCGATGTGTTCTTTTTTTCTTTGGGAAGTCTTAGATTGAGCCATCATTACCAATAATTTCTGTGGTAAAATAAATATTTTCGGGGAGAGTTACCCTAATCGGTTAGGTATTACCGCAACGTGAAAGAATTATCGCGCAGAAGAGCTACTTTATTATCAAAATTGGCAAGCTCAATATTTTCTATAGCCCAAGTAAGTTTTTCTAATATGCTTTTTCTGTTGGGCAGTTTTAGGTTGACTATTATTATCCCTTTGTGATTGGCAAACTGAAGCGGAACGGTGTGGAAAAAGTCTTTATCTGTTGTAAGAAATATTGCCCCTTTTTCTTGAGCTAATTTAAAGATAGAGTTATCATCAATACCTTCAAGTCGTGTTGAGCGTATATTATAGGTTTGATGCCCGAGTGATCCTAAATAGTCTTCGGCGCTTTTGGGAAAGTTTTCATCTAAAAAAAAGTTCATGATGCTTGTAAATCGTAAGAATAGCTTTCAAAATTCGATAAAAAACTACCAAAGGAAATTGCTGCCAGAATATCTTCTTTACTTATCTGAGGATAATCTTCTATAACTTGTTCTACCGAACTGCCGTTTGCAAGATAACCAAGAACAACGCTTACAAGCACCCGCGTTCCCTTAATAACCGGTTTACCATGACAAATATTTGGATCAACCAAAATTCTTTCAAACATTTTCTTTTCCTCTTTGCTCAATTATTAAGACGGACAAAATATAAACCGCACTTTGTAAAGAATCAAATGTTTTGATATATCAATAGTATTCATGTAATAGTTTCTAAAACCAAAATAAATATTTTCTTTATTAGAATCTTATCTAGAAAGTTTTCAGTGAACTAAGGTTAAATGTTTTTCATTTTATTTTCGATTCACTTAAATTGTTCATCACAAATCATTAAACTAGGTTTATCATGGCAAAAGTTAGGTTAAATTTTTGGCAGATTTGGAACATGAGCTTCGGCTTTCTTGGCATTCAATTCGGATTCGCTCTGCAAAACGCAAATGTCAGTAGAATATTTGAGACTCTAGGCGCAAGCATTGATGAAATCCCGATCTTGTGGATAGCAGCTCCAACTACAGGCTTAATAATCCAACCAATTATTGGTTACTTAAGCGATAGAACTTGGGGCCGACTAGGCAGAAGAAGACCATATTTTTTGATCGGTGCAATTTTAGCTTCACTCGCATTACTAGTTATGCCTAATTCTCCAGCACTATGGGTCGCTGCCGGAATGCTTTGGGTAATGGATGCAAGTATTAACGTATCGATGGAACCTTTTCGAGCTTTAGTTGCTGACTTACTTCCATCTGAGCAACGGACGACTGGATTTGCTGTGCAAAGTTTTTTTATTGGAACCGGTGCAATTATAGCTTCTGCGCTGCCATATATTTTCACAAACTGGTTAGGAATTAGTAATACTGCGGCACCGGGAGTTGTTCCGGATTCAGTAGTTTATTCATTCTATGTAGGTGCATTTGCATTCATCAGTGCGGTCGCATGGACAGTGTTTAGAACAAAAGAGTATCCGCCGGAAAACATTGCAGAGTTTGAGCGTAACAAACAAGAAAACAAAGGTTTGCTCAAAGGAGTTATTGAAATATTCTCCTCATTTGTTTCTATGCCTAAAACTATGATTCAACTTGCTTTCGTTCAATTCTTTTCATGGTTTGCGTTGTTTGCAATGTGGATTTATTCAACTCCGGCAGTTACTCATCATATTTATGGCGCCACTGATCCTAGCAGCGAACTTTACAACCAAGGAGCCAATTGGGTCGGAATCCTTTTCGCAATATATAATGGCTTTGCTGCTGTTACTGCTTTTCTGCTCCCATGGCTTGCTAAAAGAACTTCTAGAAAGACAGTTCATATGATCAGTCTAATTGCCGGTGGAATTGGATTAATGTCCTTCTATGTTATTAAAGATCCAAATTTACTTTTAGTGTCAGAATTAGGAATCGGTTTAGCTTGGTCCTCGATCCTAGCAATGCCTTATGCAATATTGGCTGGTTCTTTACCCGCAGAAAAGATGGGTGTTTACATGGGCATATTCAACTTTTTCATTGTTATTCCACAAATAACCGCAGCCGCAATACTGGGATTTTTTGTACGTCACTTTTTCGGTAACGAAGCCATTTATGCCTTGTTAGTCGGCGGTGCTTCGATGTTTATTGCAGCTATACTTGTAATGTTTGTGAACGATGTGGACGAAGTTGTGAATCAGTAAATAGGCAATAGTAAATAGTTTTAGGCAATCAAAATGATTGAAAGCTACAAAGATTTAATTGTTTGGCAGAAAAGCATGGATTTAGCAGAATTAGTTTATCATTTTTCTGAAATTCTACCTAGTTCAGAAAACTTTGGACTAAAGTCACAAATTCGTAGAGCGGCAATATCTATTCCTTCAAATATTGCAGAAGGTTACGGAAGGCAATCAAGTGGTAGTTACAAGCAATTTCTGATGGTCGCCAGAGGTTCATTACTCGAACTTGAGACCCAAATAGAATTGTCTGTTAGACTGAAATATCTCGATAAAGAAAAAGTATCCAAACTTGAGTCGAATATAGTTGAAATAAGTAAAATGTTGACTTCTTTGATTTCGAAAATTAAGTAGGCAATGGTTTACTATTGCCTTTTGCCTACTGCCTATTTACTAATCCACTTTCCTTTCTTACTTCCTTCGTAACTGTCAATCTGAAGCAGAACACCTTCAAGTTTTCCATTTACTAACGGAATCCGGCGTGTAGTTTTCAATCCAATACTTTTTCTTAACGACGGATCGCCGGTATAAATAAAGGCTGAGGTTCCTTTACAGTTTTGCTTTATAAAATCTCCCAATTCTTTGTAAAGAATTTCAACTTCTTCCCTTTCTCCTAGTCTTATTCCATAAGGAGGGTTTGTTATCAGTAATCCATTTTCAAAACTGCTTACATGATCGAACGGGTTGCATTTCAACTCTATGTTTTCAGTGTAAGGTAATCTCGAAAGGTTGTCCTTAGCTACATCAATAATCCTTTGAGATTTATCACTTCCTTTGATTATTCCTAGTGGTAGTGGACGAATATTTTTATCAATTTCAGCTTTGATATCTTGCCATATATCTTTATTGAATTCGGGCAAATTCATAAAACCAATTTTCTTTCTTAAATATTGAGCCGGTATTCTGCAATAGTGCATCAAAGCTTCACAAATAATTGTGCCGGAACCACACATGCAATCCCATAATGGTTTTTCGCCATCCCATTTACTTAATCGAATCATTGCAGCGGCAAGCGTTTCTTGCATAGGAGCGTCTCCGGCAAGTAGTCTATAGCCTCTCTTGTGAAGCGATTCTCCGGAAGTATCCAGACTTATAACAGCTATATCTTCTTCAATATGAAGATTAATGCGAACATCCGGATTGCTAACACTTACATCCGGTCTTCTGCCAAATCTTTCACGAAAATAATCCGCAATTCCATCCTTAAGGCACTGAGAAGCATACAAAGAATTGTTAACCTTGCTCTTGGTAACAGAGCAGGTAATTGCAAACGTATTTGTAAGACTTAGTAATTCTTCCCATCTGATTTTCTGTGCAATTTTAATTAGTTCTTTAGCATCATCACATCTTTCTGTTTTCAGCGGAGCCAAAACACGAGAAAGCATTCTAGCCGTATAGTTTATTTTGTAAAGTACTTCAATAGTAGAGTCAAAATAAACTCCTCTATACGCTGTCTTCGTATTAGTTGCGCCGAGTTCAATTAGCTCTTGTTCACACAACTCTTCCATCATACCGGGAACTTGTGCAAAAAACCTTCCGCTTTTCTGGTATTCAAACATATGGATGCTTTCCTTCTTGAAATATTACTGCCGTAAAGTTACACAAATGTGTTTCCTTTTTATGATTTGTTGAGAGATTATTTATCGTTCATCTTTAGTTTGGATTTAGAATTTAGAATTACGAATTTGGAACT
>CAZEDR010000049.1:0-15831 GCA_964510975.1 uncultured Melioribacter sp.
ATTATTTTCATTTTTCACCTTCCTATGAATGCATTGTGCCGAGCAGATAGAGAACCGCCATTCTAACCGCTACGCCATTTGTTACTTGATCTAAAATTACTTGGTATGGTCCATCAGCAACCTCTGATGATAATTCAACTCCTCGATTAATCGGACCTGGATGAAGAATAACAATATCCTTGTTATATTTTTCAATACGTTCTGTAGTAACTCCAAAATAGTTATGGTATTCGCGAACAGATGGAATTCTCTTTCCGGCATCGCGTTCAAGTTGAATTCTCAAAACATTAAGCACATCATTTTCTTTTAGTGCATCTTCTATTTTGTGGTAAACTTTTATACCGAGTTCTTCTATCCCTATTGGAATCATTGTAGATGGTCCGCAAACAGAAACCTTTGCGCCCATTGTTTTTAACCCGTAAATATTAGATAAAGCAACACGACTGTGAGCAACATCTCCAACAATACAAACTTTTAAGCCTGCTATTTTTCCTATACGCTCGTGAATAGAGTACATATCCAACAAACCTTGAGTAGGATGTTCGTGCAATCCATCGCCTGCATTGATGATATTTGCTTTGCTGATTTTTGTTAAGTATTGCGGAACTCCGGCAGATTTATGACGAACAACTATCATATCAACTTTCATAGCCTCAATATTTCTTACAGTGTCTTTAAAAGTTTCTCCTTTTTTAACACTGCTTGTTGAAGTAGAAAAGTTTATTGTATCTGCCGAAAGTCTTTTTTGAGCAAGCTCAAATGATATTCTTGTTCTTGTTGAATCTTCATAAAACAAATTGACAATTGTTTTACCTTGAAGTGTTGGAACTTTCTTTATTGGTCTTTCCAAAACTTCGCGAAATGTTCTCGCAGTATCAAGAATAAGTTGGATATCTTCTTTAGGAATCCCATTTAGACCTAATAAGTGTCTGGTTGAAAGTGACATATATTTTCTCTCTAATTTTTACTTGGAGCGTTTACTAAATAGATTGCGTCTTCGCCATCTGTTTCTTTAATTCTTACTCTCACTTCTTCATTTATAGATGTTGGGATATTCTTTCCAACAAAATCAGCTTTGATTGGTAGTTCTCTATGCCCTCTATCAACCATTACACAAAGCTGTATTGTAGTTGGTCTTCCGAGGTCCATTAATGCATCCAATGCGGCGCGGACTGTTCTTCCAGTATAAAGTACGTCATCAATAAGAATTACATTTTTATCACTAATATCAAATGTAATGTTGGTTACTCCAATTTCCGGCTGCTTTAAACGTGTACGGAAATCGTCTCTGTAAAGTGTTACATCAAGAACACCGTAATCTGGTGATGAATTATCAATCTCTTTTATCTTCTCAAAAATTCTTGAGCCGATAAACTCTCCGCGTGTTCTCATTCCAACAAGAGCAATATTCTTTGAGCCCTTATTACGCTCAAGTATTTCATGCGCAAGTCGGGTCAATGTTCTGTTGAACCCTTCTTCATCAATTAGTTTTGCTTTAATATCCATTTGTTAATGCCTTTTAAATAAAAAAAATCCCCGATAGGCAACGCCTTCGAGGTTTTCGTCTTTGCTAATTATGTATTTTTTCTTTTTCAATCCTTGCTTATCTCACTGGATAAATGTTAAAGGACAAATTTTTGATGAGCTAATTTAGTAGAATTTTTTATTATGCCAAAATATTAATTCAAAAACTTTAGATAAGTTTATTTTCGTTCTAAAAAGGATTAATTTTTCGTCACATTTTGCGGGGTGTAGCGCAGCCCGGTTAGCGCGCTTCGTTCGGGACGAAGAGGTCGGGAGTTCGAATCTCCCCACCCCGACGATAATGTTTTCAAGTCATGGTGAGCCAGTCTAACCATGACTTTATTGTGTCGATACAAAATGTATATAAAAAAAGCCGCTTATTTCAGCGGCTTTTTTTAGTTTAAATATTCTACTAATCTTACTTTACTTTGAACTCTATTCTTCTGTTCATAGCTCTGCCCTCTGCGGTTGCATTATCTGCTACAGGATTGCTTTCGCCATTGCCTGATGTTGTTAAACGGCTTGTAGCTATGCCTTTTGATGTTAGATAACTCTTTACCATTTCTGCTCTCTTTACAGAAAGTTTTTGGTTGTACATTTCTGATCCAACATTATCAGTATAACCTTCTATAACTACGTTCATATCTGGATTCTTTAACAATGTCTTTGCCGCATCATAAAGAATTGGATATGACTCAGCAGTTAGTTTAGAGCTGTTATTATCGAAGTTAACACCCACTAAAATCCATTTTTCAATTGAAGCTGCTACTTTTGCTGGTTTTTCTACTACTATTTCCTTTGTTATTTCTTTTGGAATGTGAGCTTTAATCATTTCTTCTATTCTGCCATAATCTGTCATATCTTTTGCATCTTGAGAAATGCCAGAGTACAATTGACAATATTTGGATGGTTCGCCTTTACCTAACATATATTGTAAGCCTAGGCTTAAACCCATATATGAATCATTAGCGCTTGCTTCTGTTGGTATTACTAAACCATCTAAGCTTGAGTTGCTTGTTTGATGAAATGAGAATTCTGTTATAAGTTTCCAGTTTTCATCCAAACACCATTCAAGACCGGCACCAACATTGAATTGCATAACAATTGCATTCTCATCTAATGTTGTTGTTGCGTAATTTGATAACATTCTGTAGTTACCGCCAACACCAGCCAAAATGTATGGAGAAACTGGCTCGCAAGGAACTAAATAATAGAGAAAATCTAAATCTCCGGTAATTGCGTTTGTACTTTGTGTTAATTCTCCAACACCGCTTAAGTACGAACTTTCCATATGTCCATAACCGGCTTTTAATCTTAATCCAACATGTTCAGAAAAATTTCTTTGCAATGAAAGAAATCCGCCATAATTACCGTTTAATGCCGAAGTGTTTACACTTATAAATCTTGGATATTTGAAACCAAAGCCTAAAGACCAACTGTCTTTAGCAAGCTGAGCATTTGTAACCCCAGCAAGTCCAACTAGAAGTATAATTGTTACTAGTGTTAAAAGTTTTTTCATAGAACCTCCTTAAGTGAGGAATTATTTCAATTTATTTTTCATCAAAAAAGCTACAACTTAAATCCGGGTAGTTTTGTAATAATAATGCAACCCGGTATTGGTTTACAATGTTAGGAGATTATATCTCCTAACACAACAAAAATTAATTAACAAGTTTTCAAAATAAATGTTAATTACCGCCACCTTGGTTATGTGTTCTCCATATCCATTCCGCTGTTTTTGTAACAACATAACTTGGATCAGTTACAGTAAGTACCCAAGCACGACCAGTAATTTTACTTATTCTATAAACCTTATTCACAAGTGTTTCTTTAATCGAAATTCTAAAGATATAGTCACCAGATTCATTTTCTTTGCCAGGAGGACCAATGATAATGCCATTTCTTGTGGTTAGTGCGCCGTTTAAAGTTGCTGGTAAATTATAAGTAAAAGTCTCTTGGTAACGTAATCCTGAATTTAAAAAATTAACTCCAAATACTGATTGTAACAACCCATATAAAAAAGAATTTGATGGAATATGTGCTGGATTTCCGGAGATTACAGTAACAAAAGGAGGAGGATCGCTAGGACCTGTGTGAGTAGCGGATAAAAAAGTTGGAGTTAATTCAATTAAAGCATCATTAACACCAAGTTCTTTTTTCAATAAAGGGGTTTCAAATACTTCATTTTGAATTAAAATTTTGCCACTACCGCCTTGTTCACTCAAACCAACTTCACCTAATAGTGCGTATTGACCTGGTTTTGTAACTTGAGCAGTTGCTACAAGCTCGGTTGCATTAACAGTAGCATTAATACCAGCATTTTCCCATCTATTGGTCGTTGTGTTTAATAATAACAAAGGTATTGTGGTACCCGCAGGTTCAGGAAATGGCAAGTTAAATGTCATTGTAACAGGCACGCCAAATGTTGTAACACCTGGTGCCACTAAATTATTTGA
This sequence comes from uncultured Melioribacter sp., assembly GCA_964510975.1. Taxonomy (GTDB): domain Bacteria; phylum Bacteroidota; class Ignavibacteria; order Ignavibacteriales; family Melioribacteraceae; genus Stygiobacter. Next base: position 3,981 of record CAZEDR010000049.1, read on the forward strand.
AGATGTAATATTTTGTGCTGCCGTTGAAACAGAAGGTGGTGGAGTACTTACTACTGGAACTGCTGCTACTGTAACTTGTGTGTTTGCTGGAACAGCGTTAGGTGGAACTGTTACTCCAACAGGAGTAGTTGCCTTAGAATCTGATGTAGGAGGTGTTGTTGCCGCTCCTCCAGCAGTGCCGATTGTAACAGTTGTTACACTAGCAATTTTTGTCAATATTATAGGCGTAACACCAGCTGATCCTATTGCTTTATCATAAGTAGCAATTCTAAAAGCATAACCGTAACCGGTTACGTTAGTCCTAACGTTAAGTGTTGCATCCGTTACATTCAATGCGGTTAGGTTAAAAGAATACAAACCACTTGCATTTGTAACAGAAGTAGAAACTACTGTGCCATCAAGTTTAGTTAGACTTACAGTAGCGTTAGGAATTCCGCCGCCAGTACCGCCATCAAGAACATAGCCGCTTAAAATAACCGATTGTGGAGCAGGTGCTGGTGGATTTGGTCTTGGCAATTCAGGAGCGACACGGGAAGTTTCGCAGCCTGAGAAGACCATTGCACCAACTAATACAACTAAAAACGAGAAAACAACAAGAAAGTTTTTCTTTTTATTCATCTTTCACCTCTTGGTATAATGTGTTAATTAATTAGTAAATATTGTAAAAGCAATTTCTAAATCATTTTTTTGTTGAATATCATACCGAATTAATCGAAGAATGATCTTATCAATATTAATTCTTCGATAAACTAAGACTATCAAACTTGATCACATTTAAGAGCCTTTGTGTGATACACAATTTCAATACATTTTGTTAACAAAAATTTTTTTTATAAAACTAGGATTTAGTTTTTCTATAAACCCATTTATTCTATTTCCTGTATTATACCTCATTCCTATTAAATCATTTGTGTTACTTTTCACTGTGTAACTCCAAGAATAGTTTTCAGCAACTTTTAAACGAACAAAACTTGGGCTCCAATATTTGGAAGGAAAAAGAGGAATCGTCAACGTGAACCCTCCGTTATTGACTCCCTCAAAAGAGTGAATTGCAAAGAAACCAATTTCAATTTCACCAAATTCCCGGTTAATATCAAATCTTAAACTGTTATCATTTTGTAAATATTTTCCAACGCTGGCTGCAACGGTTAAATCATACTTTTCAATCCTATACTCAGCGCTTACATATCCAGTAACTAGAAACTGATCTGAATAAAGAACTCTTCTCATGCCGGAAAAATCTATAAAACTTGTTACACCAAAGTTTCCGCTCAAGCTAAAATTTCCTTCGCCAAAATATTTTCTTGTTTCAAAATCAAAGCCGTATCGGTTTCCGGAAAAAATGCCAGCTGTTGTTGAAATAAAGAACGCATTTGGAAGACGAAAAGTTTGATTTAATGTTACCATTCCGGTTCTTATTGAATCACCGCGTGAACCAAATTCATTTATCACCGGAATAATTTCTTCATAGCTTAGTCTCATACCTTTCCAAAAGCCGGTTCTAATATCCGGTGCTAAATTTATTTGCATGATTATTGGTTTGGAATATGGACCAAATTCAAATTTGAATTGCGGTTTAAGTACTAAATCAAATCGAAAATCGGAAGAGTTATTTTCTTGTTCTTCAAGCAAAAGCTTATAGTCTTTATCAACATCAATTCTTATATCTGCATCCTCAATAAATATTTTAGCATCAATTTTATTAGATAAAAAATCTTTACAGTTTTTCATAGCAGACATAAATTTTACAATAGGAATTTTTCTATTCAGAGGAATTAAAACTAATTCCTCTCGATCATTAATTAAAGGAACAACAATATTTAGAACTTCTTTTAACGCTTCTACTTCAAATCTGTAAACACGGTTTTCGTATGCTATTAAAATTCTTGAATCTTCAAGTTTCACTCTAATATTTTCGAAGCCATTAGAAGCAAGTTTCGAAATCACTAAATTTTTATCAGTAGCATTAACAATATTAAAAAGAGCAAAAACAAATAGTACAATTGATCCAATTTTAATACACTTTTTTACTTTATCAAAAATATTTTTAGCTGGCATTATTAAAATTGGTTTTCCTCTGGAATGGTATTGTAATTTTTAATGAAACTTAAATAAATCACAAAAGAATATAAAAATTCAATTAAATAATTCAAATGATATTTTTACTATTATTTCTGAAGTGTGATTAAGTGCATATTGGCATGCAAATGTTTAGTTTTGCAATATTATTAAAAAAAGGAGAATTTATGGCATCAAATCATTCATTCGATATTGTTTCTGAAATTGATTTTCAAGAAGTAGATAACGCAATGAACCAAGCGATTAAAGAAATACAGCAGCGTTTTGATCTAAAAGATTCGCACACGGAATTATTGCTAAACAAGAAAGACAAACAGATTTCGATTAATACTAAGGACGATTACTCTCGGAAACAAACAATTGATATTTTGCAAACAAAATTCTTGAAACGTGGTATTTCTATTAAAGCACTTAAGTACAAGGAGGCAGAACCCGCAGCCTCCGGAAGGCTTAAACAAGTTATTGACCTTCAAAATGGTATTTCTAAAGAGAATGCTAAAATTGTTACTAAACTAATTAAAGACAGTAAGCTAAAAGTAACTGCGCAAATACAAGATGAGCAAGTTAGAGTAACGGCACCAAAGATTGATGATCTTCAAGCAATTATGAAATTAGTCAAAGAAGCAGATTTTGATTTTCCAACTCAGTTTACAAATTTGAAATAGTAGAAAGAAAAAATTAAATCGTTTTTTAATGTAAAATAAGCAAGACGAATCATAACTCATAAGTCAGTCACACTTCGAGAACTTAATAGAGGCTACACTATTTCCGATTTGGTTTGTCTGTTGAAGTATTATAAAATAATTACTAATACAACTAGTTCGATAGGTTTAAAATAAAAAAGTCCCGCAAAAACGGGACTTTTTTTGTTTACAGAAATTGTGTTAATTGAAAATATATCTAAATGATAATTGAATCTTGTAAACATCTGCTAATGATACTGTTTGTTGTAGTGAATTGTTGAACAATACACCGCTCGCATTATTCATACGGTATAATACTCTATTGCTAGCATCTTTTGGACGAGAAACAAGCGGGTTAAATGTAGTTATAGTTTGAGCAACACCCCAATCTTTATTCAACAAGTTTGTAAAGTTTACAACATCGAGTCTGAATTGTAAAGTATTTCGTTTTTCAAACAAGTTTGTGAAAATATCTTGAGAAAATCCAAGATCTAATCTCCAAACCATTGGCAACAAGAAACCATTACGTTCAGCATATTTACCTCTATTAGCACTTAAGTAATCATTGCTGTTAATGAATGATTCAAAAGCTGCTTTTTGTTGATCAACTGTAAAAGTTGTTGTTCCAGATACATACTGTTCAAAGTTCATTTCAGACATGTCTTTTGGAATGTAAATCAAGTCGTTATTAGCGCCATCACCATTAAGATCGCCGCTGAATGTAAAGCTAACTGAACCCGGATTGAATCCTTCTAAGAATAATGAAATAGTAGTTTTTCCAAAATCAAAATATTCGAGGCTGTAAGATGCAGCTGCAATAACTCTATGTCCTGGATTTGAACCAGAATAACTGAGTCCAGGATTGTTTGGGTTACCAGACATAAAGTTTCCAGTCCAAGATCCTTGAGCAATAGAACCTGGATCGAACATATTTTTAGAAACGCCATAGTTATATGCAACTTTTGCAAACCAATTATCGCTGTATGGTTTTTCCAAAGCTGCAGTCATTGTGTAAGAATAGCCTTCGTCTTGGTTTGATAATACAAAAGCACCAGTAACCTTAGAATTCACTCTGTTAGCAGCAGAATTATATAACGGGCGTGCATCAACACCAGAGAAATTACCTGTTGATTTTGCTAAGTTAGCATTAGTGTAATACATACCATTAACGTCTTTACTATATAATAATTCTGCAGTTGCTACTAAATCAAATGGTAATTTTTGATCAACAGCAATGTTGTTTCTCCATAGTTGTGGAAATTTAAAATCTGGATCGGTAAAGTTAAGCACGTAACTTGCAGCAGGTGCGCCAGTAACAGTGGTTGGTTTATATTTATTTACATTTGGATGGAATGGATAGTTTGTTGTGTTTGTTTGAGAAATTGCACCTAACAAAATTCCATTGTTACCAATTTGATTTGAAATCCATACATAAGCCGGTTTACCTGTAAAGATACCAGAGCCGCCACGTAATTGTGTAGTTTTATCTCCAAATACATCCCAGTTAAAACCAACACGAGGTGACCAAAGAATCTTAGAATCTGGTAATTTTTGTGTAGTATATTTAATTGGATTTCCATCTTTATCAACAAATGTCATTGCATTTGCTTCGGTATTCGTAAATGCGTTTTCATCATTAAATACCGGCATATCTAAACGCAAGCCAATTGTTAATTTTAAATCATTTGTAACGCGCCATTCATCTTGTCCATAAAAACCATAGAAATAAACATCAAGCGGCTGTAATGGTTTTTCTAAACCAGGAACGTTCATATAACCTAATTGATATCTATTTAACGTAACAGGAGATTTTGTTCGAGCTGGATTAGCCAAGTAATCATCAGCATCTTTATAAAAATCAGCCAATGAATTATAAACATATACGCCTTGTGCACCTTGGTAGAATACGTTTTCTGATCTGTATTTTTCTGCGCTAATACCAAATGTTAAAGTATGCTCTTCACCATAAATTGTAAAGTTGTTTTGCAATTGATAGCTGCTATAGCGTAATTCGTTATTTGGTGTAAAGGGTTCAAAACCAAATGATGTATATGTTGTTCCGTTATTCAAAATGTCTACAAATGGGAACATTGAGCCTCTTGATGCACGGCTTTCATCATTATATGTATAACCAAGAATAAGGTTATTAGACATATTTGTTCCGATGTTAGAGTTCCATTCCAATACTGTAGAACGTATGTTCTCTTTTATTTGATAGTTTGAGTTTTGGAAGTTAAGAGCGTTGTTATTAGTTCTTCTATTTCCATTACCTAATGATGTAGAGTTAGATAACAATACATCGGTAAAAGAATCTAAGTGTGTGTAACGTACACTTATTTTGTTGTTATCATCTAAGTTAAAATCTAACTTAGCTAAAAATCTTGTAGAAGGAGTTTCGTTATCGTAACCAGAATAAGGACCCGTTTCGTAATTGAATTTATTTTTTAAATATGAACTCAAATTATTAAGATCACTTGCTAAAACTCTGGTCATATTACCAGTTGCAGCAGCTCCGCCAGGGTTTGCTAAATAAGTAGTACCAGGTTGAGTTAAATTATCATCTTCATAGTTTACAAAGAAAAATAATTTGTCTTTAATAATTGGACCGCCTAATTGAAGTCCAAGGTTATTGAACTTAAAGTTGCCCGGATCAAATGTTCTTTCTTTTGCTTGATCGCCAACCATGCTTTTTTGTCTGAAGTTGTAATAGGCAGAGCCAGAGAATTCGTTAGTACCACTTTTAGTAACTGTGTTAACGGCAGCACCAACAAAACTTCCTTGACGTACATCGTAAGGAGCTATGTTAACTTGTACTTGTTCAACCGCATCAACCGAAACAGGAGAAACACCAGTTCTTTCACCAGGTGAGCTTCCTAAACCGAAAGAATTGTTGAAATAAGAACCATCAACCATTATGTTGTTCATACGAGAATCCATACCGGCAAAAGAGTTACCTTTTGCTTGCGGAGTTAATCGGTAGAAATCTTCTAATCTTCTTGTAATAGTTGGTAATGCTTGTAAAGCCTCGATGTTAATTGAAGTTGAAGCACCTGTTCTATCAGAACTAAACACAGCATCGCGCTGAGCTCTAACTGTTACTTCGCCTACTTCAATTTTACCTTCTTGCATTTCAAATTTTAAATCTGTTGTAACACCAAGTGTTAAATAAATGTTTTCTTTGGATTGTGCATCATATCCAACATAAGAAGCGGTAACTTTATAAGGACCGCCAACTCTCATTGCAGGGATGTAGAACCGACCATCATTTCTTGAAATTCCACCATATTTCGTTCCGGATGGAACATGCACGGCTATAACTGTTGCTCCGGGTAGTGCTTCCCCTTTTACGTCATTTACTGTTCCATTAATGGAAGCTGTAGTAACTTGAGAGTAAACACTTTGAGCATAGAAAAACATCACCAGCATAAATAGAGAGGAAATAAGTTTACTTTTACTCATACATAACTCCTATTGGGTTAATGAATAATTGATTAGTGAATAAGAATTTAAAAATCTTTTATGAAAAAAATTTACCGGACGGTAAGACAGCTTCAACTTGTGTTCTATTTTAGTCACTCTCAATAAACTCACAGTAAATTTTTCTTGTTAGAAAGGAGATTATTTTTTGCACTTGGAAGATATGAAAATGTGTTTTATATCAAAAGTTATTATTGTATTAAGTTCTTAATTGCTAAAAAGATAAAAAACAGCACTATTGGGGGAGAAAAGCATTTTTTATAAAAAAACGAATTTTGTGATAAAGGCTTAAAGATTTCGTAATGATTAAAAATAATGATCTATTTATTGAACAACGAACTCAAGAAGTTATATTAACTTAACAACTCTAAAAAATAATAATTGAATTTGTTCAAAACATCGATAGAAAATTCACATTAAAATTATGATAACAACTGAATTAATTGAATTATAGAAACCCTGCTGGTTGCAGGGTTTCTGAATAACATTTTTTTACAAAGTATATCTAACACCAACCTGCATTGCCCAACGAGAAACAACATCGTTTAGTGCATACGGAGTGTTATTATTTGGTTTTGTAAAGCTGTAAACTGGTGTGTTTGCTTTACCATTATGTGTAATTCTTCCTTGCAATCTAACAGCTGCATAATCAAAAGTTGTAAGTTCAACCTTACCCCAATCTTTGTTCAGCAGGTTTGCAAAATTCAAAATATCTAAAGAAAGTTGGAAGGAGCCCATTCCTAAAAAGTCTGGAATATCTTGTGTTACTTTTAAGTCAATGTACTCAGACCAAGGATTATTAGCACTATTTCTTTCAAAGATTTTTCCACGGCTATCATTTAAAAATTGGTTGTTTTTAATAAAAGCATCTAAATCTGCGTAAGTTGTACCAGCAGCGGTTGCAGGTCTAAAAGCTCCGCTCACAATTGTTCCAATAAGAATTTCAGATTCATTTCTTGGGACATAGAATAAATCATTTTGATCAAAACCGTCATTATTTAAGTCGCCTAGTACAATAAATGAATGGGGTCTTCCGCTTTGACCATTATAAAACAATGAAACAGTTGTAGGGGCATTTTTGAAAAATTCATAAGAATATGAAAGTGAAACAAATGCTCTGTGCTTTATTTCGAAGTTAGATGTTGTTAAATCTGGATTATTAGCATCAATAGAGATAGGATTAAATCTCATTTGAGATACAGCCTGAGAAGATGTAACACTATTCTGATCTTGTGCAGTGCCATAAGTATAAGCTGTATTTACTGATAACCCTCTTGCAACATTTCTTTGTAATTGGAATGATAAGTTGTATTGGTAACCACGGCTTGTATTATAGATTTCCATAATATCAAAGAAGTTTCCACTTCCAGAATTAGTACCACCATAAACTGGTCTGCCATCAACACCAGAACCCATAGCAGGGATTATACCTGTTTTAGGAGCAATATTAACTTTTCTGTATAACATATCGTTAACAGTTTTTGAATACAACAATTCAACTGTACCAACAAAACCTAAAGGTAATTCTTTATCAACGCCCAAGTTAAATCTTAGAATTTGAGGCATTTTTAACTTTGGATCTGCAATATTTACTTCTGATTGAGTTCTAGCTGCGCCTAACGCATTATTAGTAACTCTTGGGTCACCAGCAAAATATTGATTATATGGATTTGCAATAAAAGGAAGAACAACACCTGTTCCACTATTACGTACTTCCGCTAAGTGAGTTCCGGTATTTCCATAATTGTTTGAAATCCAAACGTAAGGAACACGTCCGGTAAACAATCCTACACCGCCTCTTATTTGAGTTGATCTATCTCCATAAACGTCCCAGTTAAAACCAAAACGAGGTGACCATAACAAATTTCCACTTGGAGCTTTATCAGTTTGATAACCCGGGAAGTATTGAGACAACAATGGATTAGCTTCTGGCGCTTCTGGGAACAATGGGATATCTAAGCGTAAACCATAAGTTAATTTAAGATCAGGAAGAATTGTCCATTCATCTTGAATATAAAATCCTAATTGTGCAACACTAAACTCTGCTGCCGGAGCTACTTTAGGATCTTTCTTTCCATATACTCTTTGATAAAAAGCTACTTTATTTGCTGTGAAATCGGCTAAGCTATTATATTGATAGTATCCAAAGAATGAACGAACGAACATGTTTCTGAATGAGAAAAACTCGTTGTGTGTACCAACAGTAAATATGTGGTCGCCAACATAGTATGAGAAGTTATCAGTAATTTCTAAAATGTCTTGATCTAATTCGTTTGCAGATGAAAAGCGATCTGGACCGGCAAACATATTATAGCCGCCATCGCGAACTTCTACTTCTGGAGTTGCAACAGAAGTACCAGCTCTTCTATCGCGGATTGAAGTAAAGCCGATAATTAATTCGTTAGAAAGATTATCTCCTAGCTGACTGTTTAAGAGTAAAACTGTAGAATTTGTTTTGCTTTTTATTCTGTAATTATAAGAATCAAAACTCATTTGATTAGTTGCAGTACGAGCATTCATATTATCTTGGTAAGCATCAACAAAATTGTGTCTTAATGTTAACTGATGTTCTTGAGATAAGTTATAATCGAATCTTAAGAATAATTTTGTGCTTGGCTGTTCACGAATAAATTCTTCGTAGGAACCCGCAGCCATACCTTTATTCTTTAATTCATTTGCAAATGGAGTAACTTTTTGACTGATAAGTTGAGAGCCAGTCAAAAGCCCAAATCCATCTACCAAAGAAATATTTCTAACTGGACGATCGTTAGTTGTCATTTCTCCGTTAACAAAGAAAAACAACTTATCTTGCATAATTGGACCGCCGGCACGGAAACCGTATTGATAATCGGAGAACTTAGCAATATCAGGTCTATCTTTAAGTTTACCTATTAAATTTTCATTTCTACCAAAACCGTAAACTGAACCACCATATTGATTAGTACCGGCGCGTGTTACAGCATTAATACCGCCGCCAGTAAAACTGCCTTGTCTAACATCGTAAGGAGCAACAACAACTTGAAACTCACGAATAGCATCTAACGAAATTGGGTTAGTTCCAGTTTGTCCGCCAGGTGTTCCAGAAGCACCTAAACCAAATAAATCATTATACTGAGTACCATCAATTTGAACATTATTATAACGGTTACTTCGTCCAGCAGCTTGTACATCAGTGCCAGAAAATAGCGGTGATAGTTTTGCAAATGATTGAAAACTTCTTGTTACAGTTGGGATTTCTTCGATTTGTTTGATGCCAACATTCTGAGCCGAACCAGTACGAGATTGAGACATAACCGCACTGCGTTCAGCAGATACTGTAATGCCAGAAAGTTGAACTGCAGCTTCAGGTAATTTGAAATCAATCTTCAAATTTTGGCTTAATGCTAAGTCAAAACCCTCTTCTACTTGAGAAGTATAACCAACAAACGAAACAGTAACTTTGTAAGGTCCGCCAACTCTCAGACCTAAAATGTTATATTTTCCGTCAGTACGTGTGTTAGTACCGTATTGTGTGCCAGATGGAATATGAACTGCGATAACATTAGCGCCTGGAAGCGCGGTGTTATTTTGGTCAACAACCGTTCCATTAATGGAAGCTGTTGTAACCTGAGAGTAAATACTCTGAGCACAGAAAAACAGCACCAACATAATTAGAGGGGAAATCAGTTTACTTTTACTCATACATAACTCCTATTGGGTTAACGAATAATTGATTTGTGAATAAGTATTTAAAAATCTTTTTTGAAAAAAATTTACCAGAAGGCAATACTGCTTCAACTTTAGTTTTTTTTTAGTCACTCTCAATAAACTCACGGTAAATTTTTTTTGTTAGAAAGGAGATTATTTTTTGCACTTGGAAGATATGAAAATGTGTTTTGTGTCAAAAGTTTTAACAATTATTTAATAAAAAAAAAGTTTTACTTTTAGATGGAATTAAGTTGTCTATTGCCCATTAAAGGTATATCTTCTGCACCCATTTAGAATAAAAAAAGTGCGTTAAATATGAAAAAACAGCTTTTATCAATAATCTTAGTGTTCGTTTCTATTTCGGTTTTCGCTCAAACAAAACCTTATGTAATACTTGTTTCGTTCGATGGCTTTCGCTGGGATTATATAAACCGGGGAATTACTCCAAATTTGGAAAAAGTTAGAACTGAAGGAACTTCTGCTCTCTCGTTCAGACCATCATTCCCTTCAAAGACTTTTCCAAACCATCAAGCAATAATCACAGGCATGTATCCGGCTAATCACGGCATTTTTGCTAACAATTTTTCAAATCCGTTTACAAAGGAGAGATACAAGCTCGGTGATTCTTTAGCTGTAACAAATCCGCAATGGTATTTAGGAGAAGCTTTTTGGGAAACTGCAGAAAGACAAGGCATAACTACTGCAAGTTTCTTTTGGCCCGGAAGTGAAGTTAAGTTAGATTACAGAAGACCAACTTATTTTGAGAAATATAATCATGAATTACCGTATGAAAAAAGAATTGACGGCGTAATAAATTGGCTTATGCTTCCACAAGATAAACGTCCGCGTTTCATTACTCTTTACTTTCACGAAACTGATGATAAGGGACATGATTTTGGTCCAAACTCTCCAGAGTGCAATAACGCAATAAAATTGCTTGATGATTTAGCCGGTAAATTGATGAAGAAGTTAGGTGAAATAAATATGAAAGACAGCGTTAATGTAATTTTTGTTTCAGATCATGGAATGGCAGAAGTCTCAACAGATAGAGTAATCAATATTGAAAAAATTCTTGAAGGTTATAAAGTAAAGTTTCTTGATGAATCCTCTTTGATGACTATTGAACCGCAGAAAGATCAGCTTAAAGCTGTATACGAAGTTTTAAAAAAAAATGAGAATCACTACAAAGTTTATTTACGCGAAGAAGTTCCGGAGTATTTTAATTTTCGGAATAACCCATTTATTCCATCAATTGTAGTTATACCGGAAATTGGCTGGAGTGTACACACTGCAAGAGGGATGAATTGGTTGAAAGAAGGTTACTCTAAAGGGAATCATGGTTTTGATAATCAACATACAGATATGCATGGAATATTTTTAGCTGCCGGACCAAGTTTTAAAAAAGGTTACAAAACCGGTACGCTGTGGAATATTGACATCTATCCTTTGCTCTGTAAAATTTTTGGAATTATGCCTCGATCAAATATCGACGGCAAACTTGAACGAATTGAATTTATTTTAAAGTGAGTTATGACAACAAAATCTATTCTTGATCTTAAATATGAAAAATATAAACTCAACAATGGATTGGAAGTTATTCTTTATCAAGATAATTCACTTCCATCTGTTGCAGTAAATATTTGGTACATGGTTGGATCTGCCAACGAAACTCCTGGTAAAACAGGATTTGCTCACCTCTTCGAGCACATGATGTTTCAAGGTTCAGAAAACATTCCTAAAGAGGGTCATTTCCGCTTCATTCAAGAAGCCGGTGGAAATTTAAATGGCTCTACAAGCATTGATAGAACAAATTATTACGAAACACTTCCATCAAATTACCTTGAATTAGCATTATGGCTTGAATCTGACAGAATGGGATTTATGCTTCCCGGTTTAACTCAAGAAAAACTTGATAACCAAAAAGA
>CAZEDR010000050.1:0-15825 GCA_964510975.1 uncultured Melioribacter sp.
CGCTATGAGCTTCACTTTTTAACTTCTTTTTAAGCTCTATGTCGGATTTGAGAAAATTATACATGTATTTAAAAAAAAGCATCCTAATATTGACTTTACGTTTGATTTAACCTATACACCTATTTTGAGAGCTTTCGTTAAACATTTGAACTCGGAACTTGGAGAGCTAGTCGAAAGGGCTGGTGCAACGAGGACTATGTTTCGAAATTTCGGATTGAATTTTTCCCTTCTTACAATATTATTAACTGTCCAATGTTTTTTTATAACAAATATCATCACCAGAGTTATTGCTTTAATATTTTCCATGTTGTTTTCATTACTTGCCTCAAAAGAATATCTAAAATGGAATCGATGGTATTATCAAATAATATTTGAATCAGTAATTGCTTTGACTTTAGATAAAACACAAATTTTAAGAATAAGAGCTAAGAAATAATTTTGATAAGTAATGATATTTATACGAGGCATCGTTAGATAACGTTAAAGTGAAAACAAAAAAATGAATACTTTTGAATTAAGCAAATGGCTCTTTGATAATATATTAACACCCGCAATAGTCAATAAAAGTGCATTCATTCATGCCCCAATTGAAATGATTATTTCAGTTTTTGGTTCTGCTGGTCTCGGAAAAACATCTTTTTCTAAGGAATTAGAATCTTATTCTTACAGACAAGGATATTCTGCCATTCATTTACAGCTTGATGGTTATTTATTAGAACGGCAAATGAGAAAAGAGATGAAAATATGTGGTTATCAGGCAGCAGCTTGGCGTTTATCCGAGTTAAAAAAAGATATTGATTCATTGCTCTGTCAGGGATCCTCGATTATGATCCCTGAATATGATCATTTTAATGGCAGTGTAACTAGAAGAAAAATTATCTCTCCCGCTAGGTTAATTATACTAGATGGTAATATTAGCCTACAGCGAATCATTCGAAAATATGTTTCATTAACCATCTTTTTTTATTCTGAACCCGAGATACAGAGAGAATTACGGTATAAGATTGATACTGTTGAAAGGAATTATTCACCAGAACGTGCAAGGGAGGTTTGGATTGACGAGTTACCTTTTTACATAAAGAATATTGAACCATACAAAAGAAAAGCCGACATAGAAGTATTTGTTGATAAAAACAGAAATCTTGATATTAAATTAATTTGTCAAAAAAACAACAACCCGCTTAAAAAAGGATTAAGTCAATGGGCAAAAAAATATAAGAGAACAACTCGATAGTTGTTCGAATTAATTGTGTTCCCCTTGTTACGGTCCTACCGTGACGAAACACAATGAATAGATGGTTAAGGAACATGAACTCACGCACCAAAACAAAATCTTCCTTAATAGCACGGTGCGGAATGAACTGCGGCTTCTTTACAAATGCCAATGCAAAGTTCTGTTATCAATGCGCTGAGTTTCGCATGAGCATGTAACAAACCCGTTCACAAACCTAATTGCTTAAAATGCGGCGCAAAGAAAGTTGAAATGTTGTGCTAAATATTGTACGTTTATTTGCACAATATAAAGTTGGGAGTTTCTATGTTCAGAATACGTTTAGATAAAGACATCCAGCCCCTTTCGGAGTTCCGTTCTAAAGTTGCTTTCTACTTTGACAAGGTAAAAAAAACCAAGAGACCATTAATTATTACACAAAACGGAAAAAGCGCAGCAATATTATTGGATGTTTCCGAATATGAAGCAATGATTGATAAAATTGAGGTTTTAGAAGATATCAAATTGGCGGAAGCTCAAATAAGCAATGGTTCGGAAATTTCTCACAAGGATGTAAAGAAAAGATTCGCCAAAAGGTCGTAACAGTGAAAATATTCTGGTCACCTTTAGCCGTTGAACGGTTGGAAAGTATCTTTGAATACATTTCAAAGGGTGATGGCGTTGCCGCTCGTAAAATAATCGAAAGAATTTTTAAGAAGGTTGAAAGTTTATCATATTTTCAAGAAAGAGGAAGAAAGGTCCCGGAAGTAAACAGAGAAGAAATTCGTGAGGTGTTTGAAAGTAATTATAGAATAATTTATCGTTTAGATGCTAAAAAAATTTTTATTCTGACAATCAGAAATTTTAAGCAGCTTTTACCCGAAAAAGATTTTGAATAATGTTGAAAGGATTGTAGCATGAACTCTAAACCAAAATTCCAAAACATAGATGAATATATTTCTCTCTTTCCAAAAGAAGTACAGGTAAGTCTGAAAAGTTTAAGAGAGACAATCCGTAAAGCCGCGTCGAATGCGGAAGAGACAATTAGTTATCAAATGCCTACGTTTAAGCTGAACGGAAATCTTGTTCACTTTGCTGCTTATAAAAATCATATCGGTTTTTATCCGGCGCCTTCGGGCATTGAGGCATTTAAAAAAGAGCTTTCGAAATACAAAAGTTCCAAAGGCGCAGTACAATTCCCAATTGAAGAAAAACTGCCTCTTGACCTGGTAAGCAAAATTGTTAAATACCGTGTAAAAGAAAATCTCGCAAAGAAAAAGAAGAGTAAATGAACGAACGAAATTATTTATTAGATGTAAAATACAACAACAACGATTTTGTTGAAGATGGTTTTTCAAGCGGCGAATATGAAAACTGTATTTTCACAAACTGCCGCCTTGCAAATGTTAATCTATCGGGCAGCGTTTTCATCAACTGCGAGTTTATTAACTGCGAACTTAGCAACGCAAAAATTGCAGATACGGTTTTCCGTGATGTGCGGTTTACCAACTGCAAGTTAATAGGCTTGCAGTTTTCAACTTGTAATAAGCTTTTGCTCTCTATGGAATTTGAAGGCTCTCAGCTAAACTTAGCATCGTTCTACAATCTTAAACTGCGTAAAACAATGTTCAACAAATGTGAACTGAGAGAAACTGATTTTGTTAATGCGGATTTATCCGGCTCACAATTTTTAGAATGCGACTTAAACAAGACTCTCTTTGAAAACTCAAACCTATCGAGCTGCGATTTCAGATCGGCATACAATTATGCCATTGACCCTGAGAAGAATAAAATATCCAAAGCAAAGTTTTCTATTCTGGGTGTTACAGGTTTGCTAAGCAAATATGTAATAACAATCGAAAAATAATTAACGACCAATTCCAAAGACTCCTCACACCGGATACAACATGATTAGATTGCTAGCAGCGTTATTGTTTTTATTCGCTACAGATTTATTTGCACAGAATAATGTAAGTACTAAATTCAGCAGCAATCCAATTATACAAGGTAGATATGCCGACCCCGAAGGAATTATTTTTGGTGAGGAATACTGGATTTACCCAACTTATTCAGATGTCTATGAGAAGCAAGTTTTCCTAGATGCATTTTCATCTAAAGATTTAGTGACGTGGGAAAAGCACTCGCGTGTTATCGACACATCAATAGTTAAGTGGGCTCGCAAAGCAATGTGGGCTCCGTCTGTAATCGAAAAAGAAAGCAAATATTATTTGTTCTTTTCAGCTAACGATCTTCAGCGTCCGGGCGGACCGATGTGGGATGAGAAAGATAGCTCAAGCCACACCGGCGGAATCGGAATTGCTGTTGCCAATTCTCCCGGCGGACCATACAAAGATTATTTAGGCAAGCCTCTTATTTCAGATTTCTATAACGACGCGCAACCAATAGACCAATTCGTGTTTAGAGATAGAGATGGCACGCACTATTTAATTTACGGCGGATGGGGACACTGCAACATTGCAAAGCTTAACAATGAGTTTACCGGCTTTATCCCTTTTGAAGATGGAAAAGTGTTTAAAGAAATTACACCAAAAAATTATGTTGAAGGACCATTCATGTTTATACGCAACAGTAAATATTATTTTATGTGGTCGGAAGGCGGATGGGGCGGACCAAATTATAGTGTTGCGTATGCTATTGCTGATAATCCAACTGGGCCATTTACGCGTATCGGAAAAGTACTTCAGCAAGATAAAGATGTTGCAACAGGTGCCGGGCATCATTCGGTTATTCAAATTCCCGGCGAGGATAAATGGTACATTGTTTATCACAGAAGACCGCTTGATGAAGTTGCTAGGGACTTTAGAGTTGTTTGCATTGAGCGGATGTACTTTGATGATGAAGGAAATATAAAACCGATAAAGATGACCAATGAGGGAGTAGAACAGAATTTACTTAAAAGATAATGTTGCTTTATTCCGTTTGATTGACAATTTTACAGTGTAACTCTTAATCGTCGCGGCTTACCCGTTACGAATCCATTAATTAAAACGGCTCTTGTTTTATATGGAAATAAAAAGAACAAACGGAAGCGATAAAGATTTTCTCGAATTAGTTAAACTACTCGATGAAGAACTCTGGCAGAGATATCCGGAAACGCAGCAATTGTATGAGAAAGGAAATACAATTAACGATGATGCGCACGCACTTGTTATTTACATAGATGGAATTGCCGCCGGCTGTGGTTGCCTAAGAGATTTTGAATACGATGGCGGTACGGAATTAAAGAGAATGTTTGTCCGCAAGGAATACCGCGGAAGAAGAATTGGAAGAATCATTGTTGAAGAATTGGAAAAATGGGCTGTTGAGCTAAACAAGAAAACAATTTATCTGGAAACCGGAGTAAATCAACCGGAAGCAATTTTTTTATATGAACGGATGCATTATCAGTGGATTGACAACTATGGCGAATATGTTGGAAACAAAGAAAGCATTTGCATGAAGAAGAATATTTGATCGGCAAAGAACTCCCGCCAACTCATAGAACGAAAAAATTCACAAATGAAATCAACCAATTACTTTAATACATTAATTCAGGTCGCAGATGATTGTCCCGCGAAAATAGCCAGGGTTCCCTCTTCGGAAAACAAAAGCAAAACTGTTGCCGCTTTGCAATATGAAATGATAGCACAGTCTCCATACAAATTTACTTCCGACGAAATAATTTTTAAGGTATACGCAAACAGAAATGAAATTGAAGCAATGCATTTTGCTGAAGAGAAGAAAATGTTTTTCTCAAAAGGACAAGCTTGCTTGCGCACGTCACCTTTAGCTAAACGCTACGGTTGGGGTATCCACAGCAACGAAGAAGGAAAAGTAGCGTTGTATGCAGTCGTGTCGGTTCAATATCAGAAGCTTGTTAAAGACAAATCGATTGCCAAGACAAAAGCCATGAGGACAAAACGGGTAGACAAATAAACATTACAGCAGTCGGGGAAATACTCTGGGATATTTATCCGGATGAAAAAAGATTAGGGGGCGCTCCTTTTAATTTTATTTATCATATTCATAAAATATTGGGCAAAGCTAATTTTATTTCTTCCGTAGGTAATGATGATAACGGAAAGGAATTACTAGAGTTTCTTTCATCAGCCGGTTTTAATACCGATACAATTTCAATAGATCACAAATTTCCAACCGGAACCGTACAGGTAACACTTGACGAATACAAAGTCCCCAACTTCATTATCGCGTCCGAATGTAGTTTTGATCATCTTTTGCTTAACAACACGGCTAGGAAGATTATTGATAAAGAAACCGATTTACTCTACTTCGGCACATTTACTACGCGAAAAGAATTCTCACGCAAGACTGTTTCATCGCTGTTAAACTATCCTAGTAAAAAATACTTCTGCGATTTGAATCTTCGTCATGATTTTTACACAAAGGAATTCATAGAGAAAACTTTTCGGGTCTGTAACGTGATAAAAATAAATGAATATGAACTTGATATTCTCAAGCGTTTGTTCATGCTTCCCAATGATAATTTTTTTGCGATCAATAAGTTAATTGATAAATTCAATATTGAGCTGGTTGGTTTAACACTGGGAGAAAAAGGTTCTGAACTCTATACCAACTCGGAATCGGATAAATTTAAGCGTATTATAGAAGAGCCGGTGATTGATACTCTCGGCGCCGGCGATGCATTCGCGGCCATTCTATGTTTGGGTTATCTATTCAAACTCCCGCTAAAGCAAATCAACACTCTGGCAAACGACTTTGCGTTAGAAATTTGTATGATTAATGGCGCTCTTCCTAAAAACGATAAAATATACAAGAAGTACAAAGCCGCATTTCAAGTTAGCCGGTTTTAACCGTTAAATAATTCCCTCTTTTTGATCTACAATTTCACCGCCGTTATTTCTAAGTTTGCTTATCACAAATGTGGTCTTACCATGAAAACAAAAAACACATCACTCAAACTTAGTTTTTGCTTTATTCAAATTATTGCCTCACTAGTTTTTATGTTATTCTTAAGCACGGCTTTGCTGGCACAATCAGTAGCTGCACCGGAAAAACCAAAAACAAATATTGAAGACGCGTTGAAATATCCGCGCACAAATTTATCTATGCCCGGTTTGTATCCGGGAAAAGTTGTTGAAGTTGATCACGCCAAATCTATTGCCGATAACAAAATTGATGGACAAGCCGCTTACGATATGCTTGCAAAAGGAATGCTTGAACTGACCGGAGCTAAATCGCTTAAAGATGCTTGGCTGAAATTTGTTTCACCAAAAGATAAAATTGGATTGAAAGTTAATCCGGTTGCCGGACCAACATTATCTACAAGTGTCGAAGTAACGCAGGCAATTGTTAAACAGCTTACTGAAGCCGGAATTCCAAAAGAGAAAATACTTATCTGGGATAGACGCGAAGAACAACTAGCAGAAGCCGGATTCACAAAAGAAAATTTTCCGGGTATTAAAATCATTGGAACAGAACGTGGTGAGAATGGAAAAATGTATGATGAAAATGGAAAACTCTACGGCGAGCGAATGATTGACAAAGACTGGTACTACATGGCTGACTGCGAAGAAAAATATGACAGCGCTACAATCCCGTATATGGTAAACGAAGGCAAGTATTCTTACTTTACAAAAATTGCTACCCAGATGGTTGATAAGGTCATTAATGTTCCAATCTTAAAGAATGCGGGCTCATCTATAACTCTATGTTTAAAAAATCTCGCTTACGGAAGTGTATCGAACACCGGAAGATTACATAAACAGCTCTGGCACGAAACAACCGCCGAAGTTTGCGCATTTCCTCCTTTGCGCGATAAAGTTGTGCTAAATATTGTTGATGGAATAAAAGGCTGCTTCAACGGAGGACCCGGTGCCAATCCCCAGTTCTTTACCGAATACAAAACATTATTGATCGGGAGCGACGCAGTAGCTGTTGATAGAATTGGTTACGATATTGTAATTAAAAAACGCATTGAACAGAAAGTTCAGAAAGAAGATAACGCGCGAGGAAGAATTTTTATGGATCTGGCACAAAAATATAATCTTGGTGTTGCCGATATTGAAAAAATTGAATTAAAAAAAATTGAGCTCGGTTTATGAGAAGACTCCCTTTGCTTTTAGTCATCTCTTTCCTTTGCTTGTTTTCTGTGGTTAATCATGCGCAGGTTGATGGTGACTTTCCGGCATTAAGTGCTAATGATATTCCTTCCGGAAAAATTATTCGCGCAAGTTACTTTGGCGGAGATGCATTGTGGGGAATTATCAACGGCGGTGCTGATATTTATTTGGAATACGGATTCGATAAACTACTTCTGCAAGAAATTGAGTGGAAGCAAACAAACTTCCGTGTTGAGTTTTATAGAATGATTGACCCGGTTTCTGCCTACGGAATTTTTTCTGTGTCACATTTCAAATGCGGTAAGCGGGATACGCTTTCCAAGTTTGTCTGTATTACACCATTTCAAGTTCAGTCTGCGCTTGGGAGATTTTATATTTCTATTGCAAACGATAAAGGAACCAAGGAAGCCGGAGAACTAACAATAAAACTATTTGAATTTGTTTTAAGCAAAAGCAAAGAAACATTATTTCAAATTCCGGAAGGATTTGAGAAAACGGAGTTTGCCGAATCACTCGAAAATTTAAAAGTTATTAAAGGCACACTTGGATTTCAAAACGGTTTTCCATCATGGTCGGAAAAATTTGAATCGTTCAGTAACTATTTTGTTTATTTGCTGCCGGAAGACCTCGGTGATAAGTCTTCTTACTATTCTCTAATCAAATTTAGCTCGGAAACTGATTTGAAGAATTTTGTTAGTAAAAATTCCAATTCGGGTAAATGCAAAGTAGTCTCGGAGAAGGAACTGCTTTACTACGAATCAAATGATAAAGCGAACACAAAACAGAACATGTTCCTCGAATAAAAATCTGTAAAAAAATGGCGCCTTGTGAGCGCCATTTTTTATGTTCTTTCTTTGATGAGAAACGATCATTTAGTTTTTTTTGTTGGTTCTGGCTTTGC
Organism: uncultured Melioribacter sp.; assembly: GCA_964510975.1. Lineage (GTDB taxonomy): Bacteria > Bacteroidota > Ignavibacteria > Ignavibacteriales > Melioribacteraceae > Stygiobacter. The sequence goes on from CAZEDR010000050.1 coordinate 8,213, forward strand.
CGGTGTTAGCTCGACAGAAACACCTTCGGGCAGCAGCTTGTACATTGAACCGGTAAACATATCTATCACCATGCCGGGTATAAAACCATTCAATGCGTTTACCCAGAACCATGAGGAAATTTTCTTTGTTAACTGAGTTTCATAGATTTCATATCCGTCCAGATCAAGCTTTATTATATGATTAGAGCCTCGATCAATATTTACTATTTGAGGCGTGGTTCCAAATTTTTTCCCATCAATTGTAATCTTCGCGTTCGCCGGAACTGATTGAATTTCTACATCTTGAGTCGTTGTATTGAGGACTGTTGAGCAATTGCTCATAAAGATTGCCATAATCAACAACATTATCGAAATACTTACCCGTTTCATTCTTAACTACCGTTTTTGTTATTATTATCGAAAAATGTTAAATGAAGTTTAGATTGAAGACGACTAAACTTTAAACGAATAGAGGCGTGTTTCAAATAAACAAGAAGAGGCTATCTCAAAAGTAATGTTTTATTATAGAATAGACCGCGGATGACACAGATTTAACTGATTTTCGCAGATTATTTATTTGAATAATTACTTTTGAGACATCCTCTTTTACTTAAAAAGCGATCTTTATTTCATGTACATTAATTTAAGAGTCTTAACAAACTTGCCGCCGCTTACACTAAACAAATAAACTCCGCTTGAAATAACATCTCCAAAATCATTCTTACCATCCCAGAACAATTTTACTACACTCTTATTTTGAATTTCATCGGAAGAGAATGTTTTAACAACTTGGCCAAGCGTATTGAATATTTTGAAAGAGAGTTTCTGGCCAAGCATATTATTTGGCAGCTTAACAGTAATTGTAACTTGTGAGTTAAACGGATTCGGATAAGCATCCAAAGAAAATTCTGTTGGAATTTCCAACGCTGTTTCAACATCTGTGGCGCCTATTGGTTTTCCATCATCATAATAACAATTGTAGCACCACGAAGTGTCATTTTCTAAAGCCAAGAAAGCAGTGTAATTTGTTAATATCTGATGTGTTCTGCTCAAACCAACTATTTCATTAATAACTGAATTTGTAATTGTAGAATTCATAAGTGTGTTTATGTAATTACCAACCCAGGTTTTAGGGATAATCTCTTCCCCTTTTTTATTTACCGCATCATCAATCATCATCGTTTGAGTAAACGGGGTTGAATTAAACATGCCGGAAGTTTTTACAATGAAAGGAAACTCGCCCGTATATTTTCCAATTTGTAGTATTGGTTTATTAAGAGAAACAACTTCTCCCTTTCCGCTTAACGCTTGTCTGCTGTAGCAAAAACCGGATTGCAGTGTTGTATACAAATCAAAAGAATTTACTGTGCCGTTAAGTTTGGTAAATAATTCTGAAAGTGTCGTACTTATGCTGGTACCGATTCTCTGATATGTGCCGCCGGTAAGTCTGCTTAGGTTATCATACAGATATTCATTCCCAATATAAGATCTGTTGTTGAAGTAATAGTACACATAATCCTTATCATTATAATCATAAACCATAACCGGATAATTGACAGACATTAGATTTCGTATGTCATTAATTAATTGATTGGCCGTTGTGTTGCTTCCGAGCTGATCTGAGTTTGACAATAAGAAAATTGTACCGGAAGCACCCTTCTTATTCAAGTAATCGCAGCCCTCTTTAATTAGTGCGGGCAAATTACTGTAAGTGGAAATGGAATTTTCAGTTACAGAAGCAAAAACTTTATCAATACTTGATTGATCTCCGCTTACCCAATCCTCAGATGCTTTCCCAATGTTGAGCCCGGAATACATAATATTAAATCTATCAGTAGAACTAAAACTTGATTTCAGAAGCAACTTCAAGTTGGTTAATAATGTGGCTCTTGTAGTATTGCTTTTTCTTGAATCGTAATCAATTAAGAAAAGAGCTTTTTTTGAATTTCCGGTTAAAGAATTTCCGGGCATTACAGAGAGCTGATAAAAACCTTCGTTACCAAGTTTGTAATACTTGAAATAAACACCGCCAATCATCGGGTTATCAAATACAATGTTGTTAGCATTATAAGCTGAGAGACCGGAAAGATCCATTTCAAAGTGATCGCCGAAGAAGGAATCGTTTATCTTATTAAACGATTTATCAGAGGTAGAAACGTAGGGATTCTTCCAATCCATGCTCGTCCAAGTTTTCAAATATACCTTTGGAACTTGATAGCGGGAAACTTTTAACAGATCAGTAGGAATTCCAACCGACACATTTGCTTCGCTCCAAACTACCGGAGCTAGATATGTAATTCTAACTTTACGAGTTTCATTTTTACCCATTGGATAAACACGAAGCTGATAACTTTTTGTCCCTATCTTTTTTAGTATTGCCGGGTCTTGTCTCCGGTTCACAATGCTTTCATAGATCTGAGATGCGGTCCATACATCCAGAACTTTTCCTTTGCTGATCTTATCTCCTATCCACAACCATAGATCGGAGACAATACTTCCCTCAGGTAATTCAAAATTATAAACTACTTCCAGCGGATTGTTTGTGTAGAAATTAGAGCCCTTTGCTGAAAAAGTTAAGTATGCACTTACCTGACTGTAGATTCCTTTTTGACCAATAGAAAAGACAGCTTCTTCAATATTACCCGGAGCGGTGTTCCATGTTTGCTGGGGATCGAGAACAGTTAAACTCCATTGTGAATAAGATTGTGATGCGAAAAGTAATAAACAAAGAAATGTAAAACGTCGAATCACCAAACTCATAATCCCTCCTCATAGAAGATTGTAGAAATGTGAACATGCAATAAGTTGTACACTCAAAATTAATCAACTTATAGCACAATAATCATACCTTTTTAAAAAGTCTTTTGTTAACGTCAAAGTGACTGCGCCGGTATCAATATCAATGAATTTATTTCGCACCAACTAAAATGTTTTTCGCAGTAATTCATTTGTGATATGAATGGAGATTTATTTATGCACTAAAATGTATAAGCTACTTTAAAAACCAGTGTTCAACTTTTAGGTTTTATTAATATCGATGAATGTTTCCCACCAGCTTTGCATTTCTTTAACGTAACTGCCGCGCATTAACAAAACATGATTGCCGAGTGGGTTGTTTAGCAAATCAGCTGGTTTAGCTGAGCCGTGAAGTTTAACATTGACTTGTGTTCTGCAAAGATTTTCAGCCGAACCGGATTCTAGAATCTCGCCGCTTGAAATCCACATTTTATCTAAGCCCTTCCCGCCAAGTCTAAGCAGCGTAACTTTTCCTTTTGTAAATTCACCTTGTATTCCAACGCCTAAGCCAGATTCGAAATGCGAGCGTAGCTTGTATGTTTGAACCATGTTCACCGGAACAGTACAGTGCGCAAACAATATTGTGTTGTTTTGTTCATCTAATTGTGCCGGATTTGCCATCCAGACAATTTGATCTGTCATTACGTTGGCCCAAATCATTCCAAGTGTAGAAACAAGATCGCCTTCGCATCCGGCAATAATTCCATCGTCATTTAATTTTGATAATGCAAAGCAGCCTGTTGTTTTCAAATCCAGCACTAAATCAAAACAACGAACCGAAATTGCGTTCAGTCCATACTTTTGAACGATGCGTTTTAGCGCACCATAAACCCGCACAACTTGTTTTACTTCTTTTTTTGAAGGCTCTACAACTTCGTCCGCTTTCTTTGTAAATGTAAAATGTTCGTTCTCAACATCTTCATCTTTTATCTCGGCAATAGTTTCTTTTAGTTCATCCAAACTAATCTTAACTACTTCAGGTCCCCAAACGGTTCTTATTGTTTCAATCTCCGGCGAGCTCGCAACCAGCCAATCGGATGGTTCACCAACCAAACCAATTTTAATTTTCTTCAGTTGATGATAAATACTAAGATGCTTAATCATCTTTTCAAGGTCATCTAAATAATCCTTGTTGGATTTCTCATCGAGGTAAACAATTTTTCCTTTTGCGCCAATTTGCTGCAAGCGCGCAAGAATTTCCATCGATGCCGGAAGTGAATTATGAGTTGGATGAGCAAGCAGAATTACCGGCTCGTTAGCAAAATGATTTTTGCGTTGCGAATAAAACTCTAAAACGCTTTGCTCGGTTCCGCCGGTTAGAATAAAAAAGGCAATTGGTAAATCTTCGGCAATTCTATCATAGGTAAAATTTTCGCCGCCTATTTGATAAAGAAGCTGCCAACTTTCGGAAGCGATCTCTTCCATCGGAGTTGGCGCAATACAACTTGCAACTGGAATAAAACCAAACTTAGCTTTACTCATAACTCTCCCAAGTTTATTTGAGAAGCATCATTTTCTTTACAAGCGTAAATCCTTCAGTACTCATTCTATAAAAATAAATTCCGGAAGATATTCCTCGGCTTCGTTCCGTATAACTTGAATTGAATTTTGCACTATACTTTCCCGCTTGCTTAAATTCATTTACAATCGTTGCCACTTCTCTACCAAGAATATCATAGACTTTAATTTCAACATTGCCGGCTTTTGGAATTGTGTATTCAATTACAGTTTCCGGATTGAACGGATTAGGATAGTTATTGCCAAGAGAATAATTAAATGGAAGATTTTCTTCTTCCTTTTCAACAGATGAAGTTGTTTGGTTGTAAACTTCAAATTCATAAATAGAATAACCATACTCAGTAGCACGTTTTGTTCCCGTTAGGCGAATGTACCTTGCATTTTCGGTTACGTTCCACTTTTCAATATTTCCACCACCGTTTTTCTGATCTACAACTTTTTTCCAATTTGACGCATCATTCGATGTTTCAATTATGTACTCTTTACCGTATGCCGCTTCCCAAGTAATTCTAATTTGATTAAACTCTTGCTGCGTGCCAAGGTCAACCATATATGTTTGCGGATCGGAAAAAAGGGATGACCAGCGAGAAGCATAGCTTCCATCAACAGCATTTTCACCAATGTAATCGAGCGATTCTACAGATGAGTAAGTTACTTTTTTCTTCAGAGCAAGATTTACCGCCGGCTGATTGTATACCTTCAAAGTTGTTGTCTTTGAATTATTGTTCTCAACTATTTCTGTAATTGCACTCTTATCATCAACCATTGCTTCTACTGTATATGTACCCGGTTTTTCGGCAATCCAATAGTTGATTAAATTATCTGTTGTTTCTCCTACATTTCCACAAACCAGCGCCATTCCCCCTTTTGCGATTGAATCGTTTAAAGCAACAGAACGACTAACAAGTTTACCATTCACTTTGAATACTACTTCGTGAAATGTTGATGCCGGACTTGGTCCCGTTCCTCGATTTAATATTGTTGCTAGAAATATTACTTTCTCTCCTTCTAACGGGTATCGGGGAACAGTATAAATGTTAGCAATTTGCAAATCGGGTTTTGGTGGTCTGTTAATGATATCAAACTTGCCGGTAAATAAAAGATTATCAGATGAACTTCCAATATAGAAGGTGTATGGGCCCGGATCAATTTCGTAACTGTTGTTCTGCTGTCTGAAATAATAAAGTTCGTTTGGCGTTACATTAAATGTAAGTGTCTTTGTTTGCCCCGGCTCAAGATAAACTTTTTGAAATCCTTTTAAATCTTTTTTATTCCTTGTTATAAAACCGGTACTTCCTCCAATATAAAACTGAACAACTTCCTCACCGGCTCTCGTCCCGGTGTTTTTAACATCTACTTTAAACCAAACGTTATCATCCCAATAAGCTCTTCCAGTATGAGACATTTGAAAATTACTGTAAGAAAAAGTTGTGTAACTCAATCCGTAACCAAAAGCATATTGTGGCGTAGAACTATTTTTATCCAGCCAGCGGTATCCGCCGCCAACATTATTATCTAAGTTATTTAACGTTCTATCCGGAAGCTGTGAATCAGTTGTAGGCATTGAAACCGGAAGCTTTCCGCTTGGATTATAATCTCCAAATAAAACTTGAGCAATCGCGTTGCCTCCCTCTTGTCCCGGATAAAAACCGTAGAGCAATCCCTTGACGTCGTTTACGAAAGGAGTAACTGTACAAATTCCGCCGCTGATTAACACAACTATTATGTTCTTATTTGCTGAAGCAAGCAGCTTAATTAAATCTTTTTGTTTACCCGGCAATTCAATCGAATTATTCACGCGATCAAGACCTTCTCCTTCTTGTGTTTGATCGAGTCCGCCAAAGAAAATAACATAGTCAGCTTGACTTGCATAAGTAAGTGCATTGCTTAAATCGCTCGCATAACTTGTTCCGCTTATATCGCATCCTTTAGCATAAAAAATTTTTGCGGCACCAACATAATTTTCAATTCCTTCTTTAGGAGAAACTTTATAGAAAGGATCAACCCAGCTGCTTCCGCTACCATCAGTTTGCATAACGGCGGCGTTTGGTCCAATCACAGCAATTTTTGTAACCGTGTTTTTGTTCAATGGAAGAATATTATCTTGATTCTTTAGCAGCACCAAACTTTTCTTTCCCGCTTCAAGAGTAAGCAATTGATGAACGGTACTATTTACATCCGCCGGATCTCCTTGCGGATAGTAATCCATCATTCCAGATAAATACTTTGTGCGCAAAACTCTTCTTACTGCGTCATCAACTACACTTACTGCAAGCTTGCCTGTATTTACTAAATTCAAAATTCCAGTTGCTGCATCTTGATAAAGGGTTGAGCCCATTTCAATATCGCAGCCGGCTTTAAGAGCACTTTCCGGACTCGAATAAATTGAGTTCCAATCGCTTACAACGTAAAATGGAAAACCCCATTTAGTTCTAAGATTAGTTGTAAGCAGTGTAGAGTTTTTTGATGCGCTAGTTCCGTTGAGCGAGTTGTAAGAACTCATTACGCTAAACGCCCCGCCATTTTGAATTGCCTCTCTAAATTGCAAGCCGTGCTGTTCAAGTAAATTTCTTTGTGAAAGGGTGTAGTTGTTGGTGGTTCTTCCAGCTTGTCTGTATTCTGTGTAAAAATGTTTTATGGTAGCTATTGCCGGAGTTGATTGTATGCCTTGTACAAACGCCACATTAATTTTGGAATTTAAAAATGGGTCTTCACTTGTGCTTTCTGGCGATCTTCCATTTCTCGGATCGAGCGTTAAGTTTAAACATGGTCCAAGTGCTTGATGAATTCCTTTTCCGCGAAATTCTTTTCCCATTGCTTCACCAACTCTGTATGCAATATCAATATCCCAAGCAGCCGCTATTCCCATTCCCACCGGAAAAGAAGTTGCCATTCCGTTTCTAACACCATGTGGTCCATCCGCCATTACAAAACCCGGAATGTTTAACCGTGTGTTATCTTGTGTATTGAACGAACCTTCCTGGTGAAGCTGTTTTACCTTTTCAGCAAGAGTCATCTTCGAGATTAGTTCATTAATCTTTTCATCAAGAGTTTGCGCATTAAGATTGTAATTAGTGAGCGCTAGTAAAGCAAAAACCATTATGCACTTAAAATGGCTGCGGAAATTATTAACCATATGTTTCTCCAAATAAGCGTTATAAAAACTCGGCTATAAAATAAGAGATTATTTATTAAAACAGTTTTCTATCTTTGTAAGGTAAAAGCAACATGGTTAGTAACAACGTGTTGCTTCTTAGCAACATTAATTAGCTAAAACCTCACATGGGTTTAGTTTTTTCACTCTAAAAACTAAAAAGACT
>CAZEDR010000051.1:0-15454 GCA_964510975.1 uncultured Melioribacter sp.
ACGCGTCCTCGAAAGAATGAATTCGGTTCAAGCTCAACTGCCTTCCGGCGTTGTGCCTTCTTTAGGTCCGGATGGAACCGGTGTTGGACATGTTTACTGGTACACAGTTGAAGGCAAAGGATATGATCTTGGAACGCTGCGTGCTGTACAAGATTGGTATATACGATACAAACTTTCGTCCGTTGATGGAGTTGCAGAAGTTGCAAGTATCGGTGGATTCGTAAAACAATATCAAGTTGATGTTAATCCAACTGATCTTCGAGCTTACAATCTAACCGTCTCCGATGTCGTAAACGCAGTTCAAAGAAGCAATAACGAAGTCGGTGGAAAGATTTTGGAAGTTAGCGATGCTGAATATTTTGTACGTGGTCAAGGTTACATAAAATCGAAAGAAGATGTAGAGAACACGGTAATCAAAACCTCCTCAAATGGAATTCCTATACTAGTTAAAAATGTTGCCTCGGTTTCTTTTGGTGGAGATATAAGACGTGGTGCACTCGAAAAAAATGGTGAAGGACAAGCCGTTGGTGGAATCATTGTTATGCGAACCGGAGAAAATGCACAGAAAGTAATTGACAAAGTAAAAGAAAAGATTAAAGAAATATCTCCCGGCCTTCCACCCGGAGTTGAAATTGTAACTTCGTATGATAGAAGCAATCTTATTCGTGAGGCAATTGGCACTCTGGAAGGTGCACTGATTGAAGCAGCTCTAACGGTTTCTCTTATGGTTATCATATTCCTTTTGCATTGGAGAAGTGTTGTCAGAATTCTTATCGAAATCCCGGTTGCGGTTCTTATATCATTCTCGTTAATGTATGCATTTGATATTTCTTCAAATATTATGAGTCTGGGCGGCATAATATTAGCAATAGGAGTAATTGTTGATTCCTCGGTCGTTTTGGTGGAAAACGCTTATAGGAATATTGCCAAAGCAATTGAAGAAAAGGGGCATCTAACCAGCGAGGAATACAAAAAGATTTCTATTGATTCTGCAAAACAAGTCGGCAGAGCTATTTTCTTCTCTGATATAATTGTGCTTATTTCCTTCATACCGGTATTTCTATTAACTGGTCAAGAAGGTAAGATGTTTAAACCGCTTGCATTTACAAAATCACTAACAATGGTAGGCGGTGCAATTGTAGTAATTTCTCTCATCCCAGTTTTAATGACAATGTTGATGAGAGGAAATTTTAAGCCGGAAGAGAAAAATCCCACTACAAGATTTTTCAGTAAAATATATAAGCCGGTAATTCAATGGGTGTTGAAATACAGAAAAACTACAATTGCTATAAATTTAGTTGCCCTTCTAATTACAATTCCAATGATTCTCAATACCGGTAGTGAATTTATGCCTCCCCTTGATGAAGGATCAATTCTTTATATGCCGGTTACTTTGCCCGGAGCTTCAATATCGGAAGTAAATAGAATTTTACAAGAACAAGATAAGCTCATCAAATCTATTCCGGAAGTTCATCACGTGCTTGGTAAAACCGGTCGCGCTGAAACCGCAACTGATAATGCACCATTGAATATGATAGAAACTATTATTCTTCTAAAACCTAAAGATGAATGGCGTGATGGTATTACCAAACAAGACATAGTCGCCGAACTTGATGCGAAACTACAAATTCCCGGTGTTCGTAACGGATGGACTCAGCCAATCATAAATAGAATAAACATGCTTGCCACTGGTGTTAGAACCGACATCGGGTTTAAGATATTCGGTCCTAACCTTGATACACTTGAAGTTTACGCAATCAAAGCAGAAAATCTTTTAAAGAAAGTTAACGGAGCAGCAGATGTTGTTGCTGAACGAGTGCAGAATGGTTATTATCTCGATATAAACATTAAACGTGGAATTGCTGCTCGTTACGGAGTAAACATCCGTGATCTTCAAGACATAATTGAAACTGCAATCGGCGGTCAAAATCTAGGAATTGTACTAGATGGAAGAATGCGCTTCCCTATTAGAATGCGTTATCAAAAAGATTACCGGGATAATATTGAAGAACTGAAAAGTTTAATTGTTCCGGTTGCATTATCCAACCCTATGGCCGCTCAAGCTTCTTCAAGTTCTATGAACATTGGTGGTATGGGAAAAAGCAACTCCGGTGGAATGTCTTCTTCGATGGGAAGTTCAAATCAATCAAGCATGACTACCGGACAGGCAGGCATTATTCCGCAAAATCCATTTTCACAAAATGATTTTTCACTCACAAGCACAAATCAAAATACCGTTACTTATTTGCCTCTTGCAGAGCTAGCAGATATTAATTTAGTAACCGGACCTCCAATGATAAGCAGTGAAAACGGAATGCTTCGTTCTATAGTTTTTATGAATACACGCGGTCGTGACATGGGCAATGTAATGGTTGATGCAAAAGAAATAATTGAAAGTGGTCTAAAACTTCCTTCTGGTTATTCATATACTTGGAGCGGACAATATGAAAGTAAAATCCGCGCTCAACAAACCATCCAGATAATTATGCCTGTTGTTCTAATGATGATTTTTGTTCTCCTTTATTTTACTCTTAAAAACTATGTAGAAGCTGGTGTTGTTATGCTTTCGGTTCCTTTTGCACTTATAGGCGGCATGTATATGGTTTACATTCTTGGTTACAATTTTTCAGTTGCCGTCTGGGTGGGATTCATTGCTCTTTATGGAGTTGCAACTGAAACCGGCGTTGTAATGGTTGTCTATTTACATGAATCCCTTGACCACAGAATAAGATCATTTCACAAGGGAGAAAGAGGACCAATAACAAATGCGGATATTCATGAAGCAACAGTTGAAGGAGCTGTTCTTCGACTTAGACCAAAATTAATGACAGTTGGAACATCTATGGTTGGTTTAATCCCGGTTATGTGGGCTACCGGCACTGGTTCGGATGTTATGAAACCTCTTACAGCTCCTATGATTGGCGGATTAATCACAAGTGCTATTCACGTTCTGGTAGTTACCCCTATTCTTTTTGCAATGATGAAGGAACGTGCTCTTAGAAAAGGAAAGCTTGAAATATCAAAAATGTCTGATTGGGCAAAGGAGGGAGAATAAAATGTTGAGTGAAACGAAATCCCGCATCGCGGGAGAAATTTTTGGACTTGTCCGCCGTGGTGGATTAAATATTGAGAATAATAAAATGAGAAACGCTCTGAGGAACTCTGTGAAATTCTCCCTGTTCTCTGTGCTAAGTCTTTTGCTCTTGTTAGGTAACAATACTTATGCACAATCAGTTGATTCTTTAGTTGCAGAAGCTGTAAGAAATAATCCACAGTTGAAATCGCTGAAATATAAAATTGCTGCATCGGAAAAAAGAACTGAATCAATAAACACATTACCGGCTCCAAATCTTTCAGTTGAATTTTCTCAAGTACCTACTTCTTCTCTTAACGTTTTAAACCAATCCAACTCAAACAACATTGCTCTCTCTCAGATGTTTCCTCTTGGTGGAAAGCTGAATGCAATGGCAGAAGTTGAGCGTAAGAATACATTGGTGGAAGGAAACAATTATGAATCATATAAAATCAATCTTACCGCCGCTGTTAAAATGTCCTACTACACACTTTGGCTGATAGATAGAAAAATCGATGTACAGCAAAAAAATATTTCACTAATTAAAGATGTAGTCAAATCGGTTGAATCATCATACTATACAAACAAAATAAATCAAGCGGATGTTCTAACACTTCAAAGCGAAATAGCATCGAATGAAACTCAACTTTTGATTTTAGAAAAACAAAGAGAAGCAGAGAAATATGTACTTAATAAACTTCTCGGAAGAAATCTTGATTCGAAGGAAGTTTATGCTTTTACGGATATTTCAACCGATATACTTTCCTCTTCGCAATCGAAATTAGAAGAGATACTAGAATATTCAAATCCTATCCTTAAAAAAATGAGTAACATGATTGAGATGAACAAAGCTATGATAGATGCAAACAACCGTGAGCTTATTCCCGATTTAATGGTGCAAGGAATGTTAATGCGTATGCCACGAGGTATGATATTGACATCCAAAAGTGATTTGGCAATGCTAGATCCTAAAACCGAGACAATGTATTCGTTGATGTTCTCAATCAATCTTCCATTTGCGCCCTGGTCAGTAAATAAATTCATAGCAAAAGAAGAAGAATTATTTGCCGGTATTAAGAGCTTTGAATACGAAAAAAATAATATGCAGAGAGAAATGACTTCTCAACTTAAAAGTGCACTTGTGAAATACAATACTGCAATTGATCTAACAAGTTTATACAAAAACAAAGTTATCCCATTGTATCAAAGCGCTGCTGAGTCTCAAGTTTCGTCATTTCAAAACAACCGGACAGGAGTTACTACTGTTATTGATTCTTTTAGAATGTTATTAATGCAGCAAATGAATTTCTATATGGCTAAAGCAGATACTCAAATGTCTCTTGCTGAAATTGAAATGATGATCGGTAAATCATTCGAAAATTCTGAGGTGTTAAAATGAAAAACTTTATAAGAATATATAGAGGAACAAAAATGAAAATAGTTAGATATCTAGTCATTCCACTTGTTGCTATCTCGCTTTTAGTTTCCGGCTGTTCAAAATCCGGTGAAGCGGAAAACCATGAACATGAGGTTGTTAAACAAGATGGCTATTGGACTTGCACAATGCATCCGCAGGTTAGAATGGATAGCCCTGGTGTCTGCCCAATCTGCAATATGGACCTAATCAAAAAAATTGAAGATGAAAAACCGGAAGCATCTTCAGAAGCAGACATGACAAATATGGTTTCGCTAAGTGGCAAAAAACAAGTTCTGGCTAACGTATCAACTGTTGTTGTAAAGAAAGAAAATCTTCAGGAACAACTTACCGCTTACAGTTATCTAGATTTTGTTGAGAATAACCGCAAAACAATTTCGGCACGTTTTAACGGAAGAATAGAAAAACTGTTTGTGGATAAAACCGGAGATTATATTCGTAAGGGTCAGCCATTATTTGAAATTTACAGCCCCGATTTAGTTCAAGCACAGAATGAATATTTAATTGCTCTTAGTAATTCAAATTCCGGTTCGATGCTTAAAGCAGCGAAGAAGAAATTAGAAATATTTGGAATAACACAAGATCAAATTCAAAATTTAGAAAGGACAAAGGAAATAAATCTTACGCTCACTTACTTCTCTCCATTTAGTGGAACTGTAATTGAGAAGAAAGCACAAGAAGGCATATATGTAAATGAAGGAACAGCAATATATGATGTGGCTGAACTTTCAACTCTTTGGAACATTGCTGAAGTTTATGAGAATAATTTATCGAATGTAAAAGTTGGTAGCCCGGTTAAATTACATTTGCGTGCTTATCCAGGAGAAGAATTCAATGGTAGAGTTACATTTATTTACCCGGTCATAAATTCACAAACAAGAACTGTAAAAGTGAGAAGTGAATTTGCAAGTCTTGGAGGTAAACTTAAACCACAAATGTATGGAGAAACAATCTTCAACAGTGCCGGCGGTCAAGGGTTACTCGTTCCAACAGAGGCTGTTATAATTGCCGGTAAAAGAGCAGTCGTTTGGACTAAAGCCGGAGATGGAATGTTTGAAGCACGCAGTGTTCAAATTGGTAATCGGTTCGGAGATAAATATCAAATCCTTTTCGGTTTAAATGAAGGTGATGAAATTGCTTCTTCCGGTGGCTTCTTAATTGATTCCGAAAGTCAACTTAAAACCGGAATGCCTTCCGGTCATCAACACGGAGGCACTACACCTGAGTCAAAGAAAAAATCTTCAGACGGAATGAAAGGAATGTAAATGTTATTAACTATTCAATGCTTTAAGTAAAACAAATTACAGGAGTTCAATATGAAAAGTACTTTTATGAATCTAAAATTTTCGTTTCTGCTTATTGTTTCTTGTGTTCTAATAATTGGAAACGTTTCTTTTGCACAAACAGCCAAATCCGCTGAACTGGCAAAGCATAAACACAATATTAAAGAAGTTGGAATTGCTGTTATGGATTCTAGCATCATCCGCAAAGGAACTATTGACTTAAAAGAAATTGACAAGAATAAAGACGGCAAAGTCTTTCAAGACCAAATGGATTGGAATGTTATTTCTGATAAAAGCGGTAAGTGCCCATTGTGTAATATGTTTTTGGTAGAAGTTTCTTTAGAAGATGCAAGAAAGAATTTAATTGCTAATGGATATAAAACAAAGGCGATAAGAAAAACTATTTCTCTTAAGAAAAAATAATGGTCATCTCCTTTGACGACAAATTCGAAAGTAAACAGGTAGTTGTTGAATTTTTTTCACATTTATTTGCAAACTGTTTAAATAAGCGACATATAATGAAATTTAGAGCAGTAAAATCAGCGCTAATATTAATTACGCTTTTTACATCACAGAATATAAAAGCAAGTTTATCTAGTCATCCGTCAGTTATCAAGGAAACGGTGATCATAGGAGGCACAGAAAAGATAGAGTTGCATATTAGCAACTCTATCTCTACAGCTTTAGAATATTCTTTTGCAAATAAAGTTGACTGGATTAAAATTGAAAATTCAAGAGGCTTAGTGCCAGGTAATTCTTCTATTTCAGTTAGTATTGAACTAGATGCAAGTAAACTAACAGAAGGCAAATATTCCTCTTCTCTTTTATTAAACGATCCTCATCATGGCACTATTCCAATTCCTTTCGAATTAGTAGTAACACGCACAACTGAAATATTCGGGAATATATTTCTACACTTTAAAGACAAATAACTATTCACAAACTAAAAAAATGATATTAACAAAATAAACGGAGTATATAATGAATTCACCAATTAAATTAATCTTGTCCTTAATCTTCTTCATTACATTAACAATTTCACCACTTTCACTAGCACAAGAAAAAACTAAGGCTGATTCTTCAAAACACGAAATGAAAAAAATGGATTGCTGCAAAAAAGATAACTCTAGCTCTGCCAAACATTCTGAAAGCTCTTCTGTTAAATTAGATACTTCTAACTCCATTGCGTTGGTCGATAAAAATCAAGACGGTAAAGTTTTTATAGATGGAATGTGCAAAGATGTTATTAAAGATGAGCCCGGCAGATGTCCAAAATGTGGAATGAAATTAAAAGAAGTTACACTAAAGCAAGCCGAAGATTTTATAAAGAAGTGACGAACAGAATTAACTATTTAAAAACCTAAAATGTTTTTAGTAAACTAATGAAGACTAAAAATAATTATAGTAAGAAATTTTTTTTAAAGTATTCCCAAAAGAGTATCCATCCTCTCATTGCAATAATAAAAATGAAGCCTTTAAGAATTGGGCTCACTCTTATTGTAACAATGTTGCTGTTAATTACAGCATTAGAATTTTTAATTCCGCACGATCACAATCATCATAACACGAGAATTGTAGAAACAAAACTTAGCGATTCTATGGAAACTACAGTAAAATCTATCGCATCAAAGTTCATCTGTAACTGCGGCAGATGTAACAAAGAGAACTTAACCAAATGCAAATGCAAGCAAGCTATTTTAGAAAGAAATACTATTCGGAAACTTTTATCGCAGAAAATATTGGCTTCTGATATCATAAACGTAATTAACGGTAAATATGGTGGTTTAGTTGAAATTCAAAAACAAAGGTGAGAAAGAATGAAAATTTCTACAAGCTCATCATTTCTAAAGTGGTGAACTATTAACTCAATTAAAAATAGGAGTAACAAAATGAAAGCAGTAAAATCAATTCGAATGCGCTTTTTATTAAGCGCGGCAATGTTAATGATGTTTACGGGATTTATTTCTGCCCAGCACGATCAACATCATGGCGGCGGAAATACCGGTAGCACAATGATGCAAAATCAACAATCCCAAAACCAAATGGGCTCAATGATGCAGAACATGCAAGGCATGATGAATCAAATGGGACAAATGATGGATAAAAGTAATCAAATGGTTTCTATGATGAATAACCAAATGATGCAGAATCACGACATGAATAATATGAAAATGAATCAAGGTATGATGAATATGATGCAAGGTATGAATCAGATGGGTAAAGAAATGCAAGGTGTTCTTGACCAAATGAATAAAATGATGGGCGATAAAAACATGATGGATGGTGAAGGCATGAAAGATCACATGAATGCTATGCTTGATAATATGAAAACTATGATGAAGGAATACAAAGGCTTGATGAACAATATGGAAAGCATTCAACAAAAAGGTAAAGGTAAATGATAAATCCAATTGGAGTTAATTTTCGGAAGCTGGCATACGCTGGCTTCCTTTTCTTCTTAATTTTCAGCACGCAAAAATTCTTTGCACAAGAGGGCTGGTATTTTAACTCTAGCGTTCAGTTTAGCGGCGGCAAATATGTTTTTGATACTTATAACCGAGTATTTTCTATTTATGGCGGTTTACGTTATCAAAACGATTTTTTGGGAATCACTGCATCAATACCTATTGTTTCCAACAATTCTAAGTTTAGCCAAACAAGCGGTATGATGCTTCCTACCGGCAATTCCGGTTCAACTTCAAATTCTATGCAAAGCATGAGTTTGGGAATTGGTGATCTATACACCTATCTCGATTATAAAATCATTTCCGATTACGAAACCGGGATTGATGTTTATGCTAATGCACAAATAAAAATTCCGACTGCCTCTGCTAATATGAGTTTTGGTACCGGTAAGTTTGATGTTGGGGCTTCCCTCACATTAAGAAAATCGCTAGAAAGCTTTATAGGAATAATTGATTTAGGCTATTTAAATATCGGCGATCCAGTAAGTGTAAAATATAAAGATCCTCTTACTTATGGAATCGGTTTAGGTAAATTTTTCAACTACGGTGAATATTCACTTCTTCTTTATTACACCGGCTACACTACTGTAATTGAAGGTTTCGATACTCCTAAACAAATTTCACTTGGCGCTAACTACCGCCTCAGTGATAAAGTCATTTTATCTGCAATTGGTTCAGCCGGAATTGGGAATACTTCACCGGATTTTACTCTTTCTGGTGGAATGCGTGTTAAACTATAAATATCAAATCCAACAATAACATTAGATTGGCTAATGAAGATAAAAGCTATTGCATTCTTAATCATTACGTTTCTTTACTTCTCTGTTACGGCTCAAGATTTAAAAATTTTATCTTCCGATGCCGGTTCAATCATTTTTGAATACCGTCCAATTATTAAGGACACTTTCATAATAAATCAGAATGGTCAATCTTTCATCCGGCTTGATATTCCAGGTACACGAAATGAAGATTTTTTAAAATCTGGATTACCACAATCTTTAATAAAAGAAATAAATATCGGTGTCCCTTCAGAAACCGGGAATACAATCCAAGTAATTTCCGCAAACTTCACAATTATCTCTGGTCGTTATGTTCCAAATCCAACTTTGCTAAAAGACTCTTCCGGCATTCAGTATGTTTATAATGTAATTGCAGAATATTACAATACTGTTGAAACTGATTTGGTTTCATTTGGTGAATTTGGTCTGATTAGAAATTTACCGGTGCAGACAATCAAAATATATCCGGTTCAGTTTGATGCGCCGTTAAATCAAATTAAGTTTTACAACAAAATTGTTTTCAAAGTTAATTTTGCTTCTTCAGCTATTCAAAAAGCATCAATTAATGATGAAACACTCAGCAGCTTAATTTTAAATTGGAATGTTGCTAAGAATTGGGGCTTGCTGCAGCAAAACCGGCTGCCTAAAATTACTAATTCTATATTAGCCGAAGGAATATGGTTTCGATTCGAAACTAACGAGGAGGGGTTCTATAAAATTGATAGAACCTTTCTTCAGAATTTGGGAGTTGATATTAACTCTCTCGATCCTAAAACAATAAAAATATTTGGTTATGGAGGTGCTCCGCTTACAGAAGATTTGCGTAAGACCAATAATCAAGGATTGATTGAGAATGCAATTAAAGTCATTGGAGAAGAAGACGGCAAGTTCGATGCATCCGATTACATTTTATTTTATGGCAGATCAGCTGATTTTTGGGAGTACAATAAAGACTATAAAGCTATTCTCCGAACCAAGAATTACTATTCTAAAAAAAATTATTATTGGCTCACCTTCGGAGGAACATTGGGCAAACGAATTATTGAGAAAAATTCGTTAAGCCTAAACAGCGCTTCACCACAATTCTTCACTTCGGCTTTTAAGACATACGAAAAAGACAGTATAAATATTGGTAAGTCTGGCCGAGAATATTTTGGAGAACAAATAGATGCCGCTAATAGCAGCCGTACTTTCATTAATTCACTTAATGGGTTGGTTCCCGGAACTCCAATCGAATATACTGTAAGAGTTGCCAATTCTTCTCCAACTTCTGTTCAGTTCCGTATTGATGAATCCGGCACTCAAATATATACATCTACAATTTGGGGCATCACTAATTATGATTTTGGTATGGAAGGTTTTGCACAAGCTGTTTATCGTGGAAATTTAACTGATGATAGGAGCAATTTAAGACTTTCAGTTAGCTCATCTTCAGCCAGTACTAAACTCTATCTTGATTACATCGAAATTTATTTCTCTAAATACCTGCGCGCCTTTAATGATAACCTTCTCTTTTTTTCTAAAGACACATCAGCAGTTTTGGATTATAATTTAACTAATTTTTCAAATGGTGGAATTCAAGTATTTGATGTAACTGATTTTTCGAATGTGTTGATGATTTCTAAAACTGCAATTAATGGCGGACAAGTTCGCTTTCAAGTTTCTGAAACTAAAGGTACTGTCAGAAAGTATCTGGCTTTAACTTCAAATGCTTTCAAAACTCCAGCCGGTCCCGTTAAAATTGAAAATTCAAATATTCGGGGAACAATTAGTGGCAGTGAATTAATTGTAATTGCATCTAAAGAATTCAAAACTCAGGCTGAGCGGTACGTCAAATACCGGTCAACAGAATCCCCACACAAAATGTCCGCACAAGTATTTTATATTAATGAAATTCTAAATGAGTTTTCCGGCGGTGTTCTCGATCCGATGGCTATTCGTGATTTTATAAAATTTGCATATGATAACTGGCAAACTAAACCTTTTTATGTATTGTTTTTCGGTGATGGAACTTTCGATTACTTGAATACAATTAAAAATAATATCAATCTAGTCCCAACTTATCAAACACAATATTCTTTGGATGAAATATCATCTTATACTTCAGATGATTATTTTGTTAGAGTATCCGGTGCAGATTTAAAGCCTGATCTATGTTCAGGTCGGTTAAATTTCCAAACAACAAAAGAAGCTGATATTGTCATTGAGAAAATTATTAATTACGAAACCGTTCAAAGTAAAGGTGATTGGAGAAATACAGTTACTTTAGTTGCAGATGATGGACCAGCAGCACCGGGTGTTGATGATGGCAGCCTGCATACCTCCCAATCAGAGACTTTAGCTAATGAAGTTTTACCCAATTTCATTTACCAGAATAAAATCTACTTAGTTGCTTATCCCACCTTTTACATAGGGCTGGGTAGAAGGAAACCGGAAGCAAACAAAGCAATACTAAATTCAATTAATGAAGGCACTCTTATCATTAATTGGGTTGGCCACGGCAGTCCAGAACTTTGGGCTCATGAAAATGTTTTCGAAAAAACTACTTCAATTCCCCAAATGAAAAATAGAAATTATTTCTTTGTAACCGCTGCTACTTGCGATTTTGGTAAGTATGATGATCCAACAACTCAGAGTTCTACAGAAACATTGATGAATTTAGCTAATGCAGGTTCTATCTTAGCATTTACAGCGGCCCGCATTGTTTATTCTCAATACAACGCTACATTAAATGATTCATTTTATACAAATCTTTTTAGAACAAAAGACGCTAACAATTTACCTATCAGAGTTGGTAAGGCATTTTTCCTTACAAAACAGTATATGGTAGATCGGGAAAACGATGAGAAATATCATTTATTTGGCGATCCAACTATAAGACTTAATTTACCTACTCTACCAGTTACTTTGGATTCTATAAATGGTAAAGGAACAAAAACTCTAGTTAATATAGGCGCATTGAGCGATGTAAAAATCAAGGGTAGTGTTCAAAGCCAAGATGGGAAAACTAATCTCATCAATGGCGAAGCAGTTTTAAGCGTTTATGATTCAGAACGGAGTATTTATTATTCTGAAATGGATTTTACGGTTAAACAGCAGGGCGGTTTAATTTTTAAAGGAAGAGCTGCTGTTAATAACGGCTTATTTCAAACACAATTTGTTGTACCTAAAGATATTTCTTACGAAAACAAAAATGGTAAGATAATCGCATATTTTTCAAATCCCTCAGCCGATGGTATTGGCTACTCAAGTAATATTGTTGTTGGTGGTACAAATATTATAACTCCAAACGATAACAATGGTCCAGAAATTGAAATTTATTTTGATGATGCAAAATTTGAGAATTCTTATTTGGTAAATCCGGATTTCTCTCTCATTCTCAAACTCAAAGACCAAACTGGTTTAAATATGTCCGGCATTGGTATAGGTCATAAACTCGAAGCTTTATTAAATGATGACCCTACAAAGACATACGACTTGACCAACAATTTTGTGGGTGATCTTGATTCCGGCGGTAAATCTGGTATTGCAAAATATAATTTTACTTCCATGCAGCCGGGCGATTACTCCTTAAAAGTAAAAGCATGGGATGTATTTAATAACTTTTCAATTCAAAACTCTTTCTTTTCGGTAGTATCGGCAAAAAATGGTATTGTTATCCGTGATGTTGTGAATTACCCAAATCCTATGACCTCTTCAACTACATTTACTTTTCAACATAATTACAATTCTTTGCTAAATGCCAAAATAAACATTTATACTATTGCCGGTAGATTAATCAAAACATTAGAAGAAAAATACTTGCATGATAAATTTGTCAAAATAGATTGGGATGGTCGTGATGAGGATGGAAACCAAATTACAAACGGTACTTATCTATATAAGTTAATAGTGGAATCAGACGATAGGAGTCTTAGAGAAAGTTTATTAGGGAAGCTTTCCGTAATTAAATAATAATATTTTTCAATTAAGATTTGGAATTTTTATGATTCAAAATAGTTCAACAATTATTTGCCCGGAATGCGGGTTAAGCAAAGAAGAAGTAATGCCCGTTGATGCTTGTATCCATTTTTATACTTGTTCATTTTGTAAAACTTTACTCATTCCTAAAAAAGACGATTGCTGCGTCTTCTGCTCCTATGGAAGTGTTTCATGCCCTCCAATCCAGATACAAAATGAACTCAAAAATAAAAATGGTAATTATTAATTCACTTTTTAAACTATAATAAAAAATGGTTGTGCAAACATTTATTTGTAGGTTGTTATTTGTCAATGTTGTATTTCCAAACGGAAACAAATATCATAAAAAAGAAAAAGCAGTTAACGTAGATACAATAACAATTGTCGGTAAAGATACAATTGCTTTAAATGGTGTTTCTAAAAAAACGGTTGAAATGAAAACTAAGCCGGAATTGATAAAAGAAGAACCAGTAAAGTTAAATTCAGCAGAACAATTATTTGAGCACATGCATAATAAATTTGTTCATTTCCCAATCGCTCTGGGTCTGT
This sequence comes from uncultured Melioribacter sp., assembly GCA_964510975.1. GTDB lineage: Bacteria > Bacteroidota > Ignavibacteria > Ignavibacteriales > Melioribacteraceae > Stygiobacter. The sequence continues at coordinate 13,545 of CAZEDR010000051.1, forward strand.
TCGCTTTTTTTCTTTCAATGTTAAACTTCAAATGGAAGAATTACGATACTGTGATTTTGATTTCAGTTCTTGTTTCGCTTCTTTCTTCTATCGTAGAATTTATTACCGGCAAAAATCAAGTTGAACCAATTGCCGGAACAGGAAAAGAATGGACTGTTAACTTCAATTTTAATTCTTACTGCCGGTTTCTTCGGCGGTGTAATTGCTCACTAATGGAATTTCTATTTATTTAAGGTTTAGTTATAAAATGACAATTAGAGATATGCTGCTGGAATCAAAGTCTTTCGAGGTGAAAAGACTTTATAAAGAAGCTAAAACTGTTAAACAATCTACTCTTGGTCACGACGTTTATCTGCGCGGTTTAATTGAGTTGAGTAATATTTGCACTAAGGATTGTTTTTATTGCGGGATCAGAAAATCCAACCGCTCGGTTAATAGATACATAATGACAAAAGATGAAATTATTGCATCGGCAATGTTTGCATTCGAAAAAGGTTTTGGCTCGATCGTGCTTCAATCTGGAGAGAGAAACGATGAGAACTTTATTAGTTTCATCGAAGATGTTGTAGACGAAATAAACTATTTAACAACTCGGCAGTTAAGAATAACCCTTTCTCTTGGCGAACAAACAAATGAAACATATAAACGCTGGTTCAATGCTGGTGCTAATCGCTACTTACTTCGCATCGAAACTTCCAGCAAATCTATATACAATAAAATTCATCCTATAAATCATTCGTTCAAAAATCGTGTTGAATGTCTTTTTGCATTAAAAGAAATCGGATTTCAACTAGGCACCGGTGTAATGATTGGACTTCCATTTCAAACAATTGATGATTTAGTTAATGATATACTTTTCTTTAAGGAAATGGATATTGATATGATTGGTATGGGTCCTTTTATCGAACACTCTCAAACTCCTTTATATGGAGAGCCGGTTAGTATTGTTAATTCAAATTCCCAATTGCTAGAATTGTCTCTCAAAATGATTGCTGCAACTCGAATTTATCTTCCTAAGATAAATATTGCTGCAACCACGGCTTTGCAAGCATTAGATCCTTTGGGTCGTGAAAAAGGAATTAATGCCGGGGCTAATGTTATAATGCCCAATATTTCACTTCCTAAATATCGAAGTGATTATTTATTGTATGAAGATAAACCATGTGTAAATGATTTAGCAGATGATTGTTATGAATGTGTTGTTAAACGAGTTGAAATAACCGGTCAAAAAGTAGCGCTGTTTTCTCATGGTGATTCACTTAATTTTTCGACTAAGAACAATCAACTTCTATAAGGATTAATATGTTCACAAAATATATATCCATTTTTGCATATTATTTTTTTAACTTATTTACGCTCAAAATATACTGCTTATTCCGGATACATTAAGCGGTAACAACTTCAATCTCACAATACAAAATAGCTCTGTTAGTTTTTATCCCGGCTTTCAAACAAAAACTATGGGAGTTAATGGAAGTTTACTTGGTCCTACTTTGCTTCTCAAAAAAGGCACACAAGTTCAAATGAATGTAAAAAATAATTTGGCTGATACAACTACAATTCATTGGCACGGAATACATGTAGCTCCTCAAAACGATGGCGGTCCTCACACAGTTATTCTACCCGGTTCAACTTGGAATCCGCAATTTACTGTTATGGATAACGCCGCTACTTATTGGTATCACCCTCACTTGCATAAAAAAACAGCGGAACACGTTACCAAAGGTATTGCCGGTTTTATCATTGTTAGAGACGAACAAGAAGCTTCACTTAAACTTCCTCGCAAGTATGGTGTTGATGATTTTCCAGTTGTTGTTCAATCAAGAGCTTTCGATTTGGCTAAACAATTTATTGTCCGCTCGGAACTCGATTCTGTTCTTCTCGTTAACGGCACAAAAAATCCTTATCTA
>CAZEDR010000052.1:0-15301 GCA_964510975.1 uncultured Melioribacter sp.
CGGTGCGCAGTTCAAAGAACGTATAATCCCGTCGAAACCAGTGTCACCCCCAAAATAGTGTAGAACAAAGAGTGTAGAGTGTAGAACTCTTCTTCAAAATCATAATGGGGTAAAGCAAATCTTAGGATTAAAAGAACAAATTATTTTTGCCAATCTACATCGGCAATGTTAGATGAAAAATTTTGAAATCTGGCAAGTACGAAAAGTAAATCCGATAATCGATTAAGATAAATTTCAACAAAAGAATTTATTTTTTCGTTCTTGCTTAATGCTACTACTTCCCTTTCGGCTCTTCTACAAACTGTTCTTGCAAGATGAAGTAGCGAAGCGCCTTTTGAGCCGCCGGGTAATATGAAATTCTTTAGCTGCGGCAATTGTGAATCGTGATTATCAATTATTTTTTCAAGCTGCTCAATATTATTTTGGTCGATCCTTGGAATCAAGCTATTTGTATTTTCCAAAGGTGTTGCCAGATCAGCACCAATACTAAACAACACATTCTGTAGACTAATCAAAACAGAATTAAGTTCCACATTCTTTATTTCTGCAATTGCAGTCCCAATAACAGCATTTAATTCATCAACCGTACCATAGGCAGCAATTCGCAGATCATCTTTCCAAACTCTCTTTCCTCCAAAGAGGGAAGTTTCTCCGTTATCTCCGGTTTTGGTGTAAATCTTCGTAGCCATTAATTTGAGCTTACTACTTTAAGAGATATTTTTTTTTCGCCGCTTAAAATGTGAAATTGTTTGGAAGCCGCTAAGGCTTTTTTCTTAAGAATACAAAGAGAAGCATATCCGTGCGAATTAGCATAAACTCCATGAGTTGTAATTTCACCAGCTTCTTCGCCGGCTTCATCCAAAATCATTTTATACTTCGATTCGATTTTCTCTAGAGAAATAATCTTTACCAGTACACGCTGAATTTTATCGTATGTCTCTAACCTGGCAACTACTTCTTGACCAATGTAACAACCTTTAGTAGAACATATATTGTCCATTAAATTCACTTCATGGGGATTGAAATCGGTATTTAATTCAAATGGAAATTGAGGAATCAGCTTATCGATACGACATGTATTAGTGGCGTGAGTGCCTACAAATGAAAGATCAAATACACTTTTTATTTTGAATAAGTGATCGATGAATTCAATTAGTCTCGTTGAATCGATTATGACTTTGATAGACTCGAAATTGTTTGCTTCAATATTCTTGAACAAAAAGAATGTAAATCCATCAACATCAAACCGGCGAAACTCTTTACTATCAATTCCGGTAATTTCATCACCAAGAAGCAGCATAAAAAAAGATTTCGTTTGCGGACCTCTGAATTCGAGCAAGCTATACTTATCGGATATGTCTTCGGTCTTAATGTCTTCCCTTATAATAAACTTGTTGATCCAGCTAAACAATTTTCGGATAGGGTCATAATCGCTCAAAACCCACAGCTCGCCTTCAAGCGAAAGCAAAATCGTCTGAGCAATAAAACGACCTTTCTCATTTAGAAAAAGTGTTTTGTTGTTAGTGAGCGGTTTTATATCTCTTACATCATTAGTTGTTACACGCTGCAAAAAATCAACTGTGTCTTTACCAACCATCTTAATTATTGTTGGCTGCTCGGTAACACGCATCCCAACACCGTTTTTAAGCACATTTAATTCTTCTTCAAGATTTGTATAGGTTAAAAACGCATTACCGTTATGTATAGAATTTGTATAGTTAGTTTTTATGTAGTCAACAAAATTCATTAATCTGTTCTCTCTGAAATTTCAGCTTATTAATATTTCCTAAACCATTTAGTAGTTCTATTAGTGATATACAACTGTCTTTTTTCGCTCCAGTAGAATGGAATTGAATCGCGCAGTCTAATTATTCTCAACGAGTCTTCCCAAAAGTGACTGGTGAAATCGTATTCGTAATAATCGGGGTATTTATCATTATTGATGTTCGTCATAGTACGTTTCATTGTTAATGCAGAATAAGTTTCGAGTAGATGTGGTGCTCTTTTCCATCCGTCAATCATGAAATAATTATAATTTCTGTTGCCGGAAATTATACCATCTTCATAATTGAGCTCGACATATTTTAGGTTTTTCGGCTTCCAAGTCTTGATGGACATCTTGTTGAATCCGCCATGAATAGGCACCTCGGATTCCCAGAGTCTGGTAAATTCGCCATCGTTACATTCAAATAACGTTAGCCAGAAGAAAGCGGTTCCCAGTTTTGTACTGTCCAGATTGATAAAACTCGATTCAAATCCAATAACATTTTTCGATTCTATAAAGCGTTCGCCCGGTTTACTTTTTGCAATTACGGCAAGAACATAATTTGCATCATCCTGGAAATAAATTACAGCCGACTTAGGGATATTGTAGGTAAATGTTCTATCGAACTCTACAAGATAGTTGCCTTCGCCATAATTATCTTTAACATATTCTCTTAGCGAAATTGTATCGCAAGGGAAGCGATTCTTTGCTTGTTCTTTTTCAACAGCCAAATTATAATCGCGTATTTCTTGTTCTTTGGAAGCCGATGTAGCGGCATCTCCGCTTGAGCTTCCTTCTTTGGAACAAGCAATAGAAAGTATTACAAGCAATGGAAATACAATTAACAACTTATTTAGCTTCATCAAATTCCCCTTTAAGTAAATCATTGTTTTGAAAATTCATCCAAAAAATAGGCGGCACTGTATAATCCTTTCTCAAAATTCTCCAGACGGAAATGCTCGTTAGGAGAGTGAATATTGTCTGAATCCAATCCAAGCCCCATCATAACGGCCGGAGCTTTTAGCTGCTTCATAAAATCTACAACAATTGGTATCGAACCGCCTTCGCGAGTAAAAACAGTTTTTTTACCGAATGCTTTGGTAAGCGCAATCGATGCTGCGTTTATTCCTGTACTGTTTAATGGAGCAACTGCCGGATAACCATAATGCAATGTTCTTACTACTGTAGTCACACTCTTTGGCGAAATTGTTTTGAAGAACTTTGTAAACTCTTTAGCAATTTTTTCCGGTTCTTGATTTGGCACTAATCTCATACTGATCTTAGCAAGCGCTTTTGATGGCAAAACTGTTTTAGCACCTTTATCAATAAATCCACCAACAATGCCGTTGCAATCTAACGAAGGTCTAACCCACAAACGTTCTAAAGTTGTAAATCCTTTTTCCCCTTGAAGTTCTTTTACGCCAAGATCTTTTGCGTAAGCTTTGTCGGAGAGTTTCAGCTTTTTGAAATTTTCTCTTTCTTGTTTTGATGGAGTTGGAACATTCTTATAGAAATTAGGAATAGTAACTTTTCCATTTTTATCGTGAAGCTTGCTAATCATTTTCGCTAGTTCATTAATTGGATTAGCAACAGCTCCACCATAACTACCGGAGTGTAAATCACGGTCTGCTGCCGTGACTTCAACTTCCATGTAAAGAAGTCCGCGTAATCCATAAGTAATTGTCGGAACATTAGGCGCATACATACTGGTATCGGAAATCATAATGCAATCACACTTCAATAACTCTTGCTGGGTTTTCAAAAATTCGGCTAAATTTTCGCTTCCGATTTCCTCTTCACCCTCAAACAAAAATTTTACATTTACCGGAAGTGAACCGGTAACACGATTAAAGGCTTCAACGGCTTTGAGGTGAACAAAGTTTTGACCTTTGTTATCATTAGCACCGCGAGCATAAATTTTTCCATCTTCAATTTTTGCTTCAAACGGATCTGAATTCCATAATTCAATAGGGTCAACCGGCTGAACATCGTAATGACCATATATTAAAACTGTTGGTTTGCCCGGTTGTTTTAACCATTCGCCGTAAACAAGTGGATGGCCTTTAGTTGGGAATATTTCAACGCGTTCCATACCGGCAGATTTAAACTGTGTAGCAACAAAATTTGCACACTCAACCATTTTTTCTTTATGAGTATCCAGAGTACTAATGCTGGGAATTCTAATGTATTCTTTTAGTTCACCCAAATAAGAATCAAAATTATCCTTTAGATAATTAATGACTTGTTCCAAAATTCCTCCTGAAATCTTTAAGTAATTAAAGATATGATTTCTTTGAGTCAAATTTACACCTAAGTAGTGCTGGATTCAAGTAATTGAATAAGTTTGTGAGGTGCTAGAATTGAGCAATGCTGTCAGGTTAAGAGAAATTCTTTCTATAGCGCTGACCTTTAGGTCAGCGAACAAATTAAAAACATTAGCGGCTTTAGCCACAAATAATGTGACTAAAGTCGAAAATCCTTTTTTTCTTTGCAACGAGCTAAAGAGACTGTGTTGAAACTTCAAATAAACCGTTAAAACGGTTAAGGAGATTCAGTTTTTATTCCAAATTCCCACGAATGAATTCGTGGGTTAATACTTTTAACACAGCCTCTAAAGCTCGTTGCAATTTGCTTAACCTGACAGCATTGTAGAATAGAGTATCTCCTAGACTTTCTTTTTCATACTTCGATGATTATTGGTAAATTCATATTGTAAAAATTAAGCGCGATGATATTAGTCAAATACATACTAAGAAATCACTTTCTCCCCTTTCTATTCGCTTCATTTGTGCTGATAGCTGTCTTTTTGCTTCAGTTTGTAATGAAAGTAGCCGATAAGCTTGTTGGTAAAGGCTTAGGCGCGTGGGTAATTACCAAATTAATAGGGTTAAGCCTTGGATATATTCTTGTTTTGGTGATTCCGATGGCAGTTTTAATTGCTACATTGATGGCTTTTGGAAATATGTCCCAGAATAACGAAGTCACAATTTTCAAGGCAACTGGGATAAGTTTATATAGAATGATTATCCCACCGCTCCTTGCCAGCGTTCTGGTTGCTGTAGGATTAGTGTATTTCAATAACAATATTTATCCCGACGCAAACCACGAGCTGCGAATTCTTCAAGAAGATATTGCGCGAAAGAAACCAACACTTTCTCTGGTCCCCGGAGTTTTTTCTCAAGAAGTTGCCAGCTATGCAATTTTGGTTAGAGAGATTAATCAAGAAACAAACGAATTAAAACAAATTACTATTTACGATTATTCAAACCCGCCAAAAGTAAACATTGTTACTGCGGAAGAGGGTAAAATTTATTTTACTCCAACACAAAAGAAGCTAATGATGGATTTGAAAAATGGTGAGATTCATGAGTCGGATAACAATCAGCAAGATGTTTACAGAAAGCTCCGGTTTACCCGCCACAAAATTGCAATGCCCGCCGAACAATTTACATTCGAGCAGTCATCTCCCGGCGGACCGCGCGGAGACAGAGAAATTGGCGCTCCGGAAATGATGGTAATAGTAGATAGTCTTAGAAAAATTCAGAATAGTTATTTGGAAGAATATAAAAACAAAATAAATGGTTCACTGAAGCTTCAGCCAAATTCAGTTTCTCAAATTGAAGATGGTAATAAATATGTTTATGTAAAAGTTGAGCAGCAGTTAAGAGCTAATCAATCAGCGATGATGGATATTCTTTCGCGCCTCGAATACAATAGAAAAGAAATAAACCGCTACATGGTGGAAATCCATAAAAAATATTCTTTGCCGTTTGCATGTATAGTATTTGTTTTAATCGGTGCGCCGCTTGGAACCATGACCCGCAAAGGCGGAATAGGAATGGCTTCCGGTATCAGTTTATTTTTCTTTGTTATCTATTGGGCATTTTTAATTGCCGGGGAAAAACTCGCAGACCGGGATTTGGCATCTCCATTCATAGGAATTTGGAGCGCAAATTTTGTGCTCGGCTTGTTAGGAATTTATCTCTTAATAAAGACAGCTAAAGAAAGAGTAACATTAAGTTTCGACTTCCTTACCAAATTCATTCCTCAATCGTGGAAACAGCAAGAAGAGAAAAATGAAGATTCTTGATAAGTATTTAGTAAAACAATTTCTCCAAACCCTCTTCTTTGCACTAATGGCATTCACTGTAATTTTTGTAGTGATTGACATGATGGAAAATCTTGATGATTTTATTGATGAGAGCGTTAAAGGGATTCTTGTTTTACAGTACTACTTAGTTTTCATTCCGGAGATGATAAGAATAATTCTGCCAATTTCCGTACTTCTTGCAAGTTTGTTTACTGCCGGAAAACTTGCCAACCTAAATGAACTTACTGCAATTAAAGCAAGCGGAGTAAGTTTATATAGAATGATGATTCCATTTGTAATTACTTCAGTCTTCATTAGTCTTATCACAGTTTATTTTAGCGGTTACATTGTTCCAATGGCAAACAAACACAAGGTTTTTATAGAGCAGACTTACATGAAGAAGGGACTTGTTCATTTCGGAAGCAATATTTTCTTCCAGGATACCGAAAACCGGATTGTTACAATAAATTATTTTGATGTATCCATGGGACAAGCGAACCAAGTAAGCATTCAAGAGTTTGACCCAAAAGACAAAACTAAAATACTTTCCAGAATGGATGCTTTCCGGATGTCGTATGATTCAACTAAAAGCGTTTGGCAATTATTCAGCGGATCGTCTAGAAAATTCCACGAAAATTCTGAAGAATTAGAAATGTTTCTTGCTAAAGATTTTCCTTCACTTCACTTTAAACCGGAAGATGTAATTAGAAAACAGCGAAAGCCGGAAGAGATGACACTTAGTGAACTAAAAAGTTTCAGCCACGAACAGTTGAGAACCGGCAATAATGCTGTCAGAACTGAGATTGCTTACCATTCAAGAATTGCTTACGCTTTCTCTAGCATCATTGTTGTAATGTTTGGGCTTCCTATTTCTGCCAACAGACGCCGCGGCGGTTTGGCAATTCAATTTGGAATAAGTATGGCTGTAACTTTTCTCTATCTTGTGTTTATGAAGATCAGTCAAGCATTTGGAGAGAATGGCGTACTCGATCCATTTTTAACCGCATGGTTGGCAAACATAATTTTCATGATTATTGCGTTTATAAATATAAAGAGAGCAATGAAATAGATCTTGTTATTTCTACTTTGTCTTCATAACAAAAACTCCATCCCAATTTTCATCCGGTGGAATTTCGATATACGCTTTGCATCTTTCCAAATAAACTTTAGAAGTAAAATCTTGTTGAGCAGTAAAACATTTTTCAAAGTATGCGGAAGCTTCCACAAATTTCTTCTGTTTATATAATTTTAGAGCTAAATTATAATCAGCAAGAGATTTCAATCTTTCTTCAGCTTCAGAATCGCCCTTCATTCCTATTAACTCAAAAACTTTTGTTGGTTTAGTTTTCCCTTTCACCTTTATCGAATCAAGCTCTCGAACCAAAACAAAATCTTTGGCTGCTTCGCATGTGGATTCGCTAATCATTATCGCGGAATTATATTCTTTGTTGGCTCCTTCAAGTCGGGAGGCTAAGTTTACATTATCTCCCATCACCGTGTAGTTCTTATGTTTTTCGCCGCCAACATTTCCAACTATAACATCGCCGGAGTTCAAACCAATTCTAATGTGGAGCGGTTTTTCCCCTTTTTGCATCCACTCGCTAGAAATTTCCGAAACTTTCTTTTGCATTTCGCAAGCTGTAAGACAAGCGCGATATGCGTGATCTTCTTGTTCCAAAGGCGCGCCCCAGAATGCCATTACTGCATCTCCAAGGTATTTATCCAGAGTTCCGGTATGATGCATAATTAACTCGGTCATCTCATTGAGTAGTCCATTGATAAATCGAACCAATTCTTCGGGAGATTTACCTTCGGAAAAAGTTGTAAAGCCCGCCATATCGCTAAAAAGAATTGTTACATTCTTCTTTTCACCGCCAAGCTTTAACTTATCCGGATTTGATAATAGTTCTTGCACAACCTGCTTATTAACGTACTGAGAAAACATTCCTTTGATAAGAACATTTTGCTGACGCTCTTTTAGAAAATGATATGCTGTACTGCCGAAATATCCGAACACAATACCAATTGCCGGACTGACAACTGATATTACAACTTTATAATTAATGAAGAGATATACACCAACTTGATAAACAAAAAAGAGGAGCAGCAGAATTAAGAATACGTTTAACAATTCTACTAACGAGCCGAATCTAAATTTTATTTTTCGAAAGATTGAAGAACCGTAAAATGCTATTCCGGTTAAAAATATGATAAGTAAGAGTTCACTAAAGCGGGATTGTTTTCTCAAGAAATCATTGTTGATAACATTCTGAATTGCGTTTGCATGAAACTCAACCCCGTACATTAAATTGTCGCCGGCATGTTTTCCTTCGCTAAATGATATTGGGAAAATATCCTTGTCTTCCGGCATGGTGGAACCAATTAGCACAATCTTATCTTTGAACATACCGCTTTGCAAAAGACCATCATCGTCCCACATATTCACTTGCTGCCCACTTTCAATTTCATCAATGGTATCATAGTCTTTATCATCCAACACATCGGCAAGGGGAACTCTTTTAAACGTTCCGCTTGCCCCATAAAAATTTACCAACGTGCTGTATCTATCAAATTGAGGAATTGACTTTCCATTGAAGTTGAAACCCTCATCAGTTCTTGATGCTACATAGTCGTTTTTCAAATCATAATATTTATTAAGAATAGAATAACTGAAACTTGGAACCAGTTTATTTACAGTAGTAACGGAAGCGTAAGGCAGATATCTCCTATATACCCCGTCATTGTCAGATGGAGTTGTTACTAAGCCAATGGAACTGTCGGCAGAGAAAAATATATTTTGAAAATTCTCATTCAGTTTATCTACATTTGATTCACGCGCCAGCTTTTTTCTCTCTTGAGTATCATCAACTTTTCCAGCGACAACAACTTTACCAGATTTTCTGATATGTTGAAAAAGAAGTGAGTCATTAAGTGGTGAAAACTGATCGGCATCAGACATCACGATATCAATTCCAATTCCCTTAACACCGGCTTCGGTTAAATTTTCAATCACACGAGCAAATATTGAGCGGGGCCAAGGCCATTTATTGTATGGTGGTGGAATTTGATCGAATGTTTCTTGATTGATTTCTAAAATTATTACATCGGCGGAATCGCCAAGTTCTATCTTTCCCCGTTTTGTAAAGCGGTCATCAATTAACTTGAGCTCAAGTTCTTTGAGCGGCCCAATTGTAAAAATCCATTCTTGCGTAAGAAGTAAAACCAACACAAGAATGGAGATAAAAACTATTAAGGAACCAAATAATCCGTTCTTTTTATTTTGGCTTGGCTTCATCTACTAAAGTGTGTATCTGGTAATTAACCCAATAATAGAATTAGTAGCCGAAGGCAGCCGGTAAATACGAGCTTGCAATGCCAAATTGAGATTTCTCAAAACATTATAGGCTGCTATAAAATCGAAAGCCTGTCTTTCAAAATCTCCAAAGCTAGGACTTATTGTTGCAGTTAAAGTTAGTTTATCCTCGAGCATTTTATAACTGCCGCCGGCAGAAACCGTAACATAATCAAATGGAATCCCGCTTATCTCACTTGCGCTGTATGTCAAACCAAAGATTGATGTCAACGATTTTTCCCAAAAACTATTTACGTTAAACGAGAAGTTATTGAACTGAGCATCTGCATTTGCTAAGCTATTGTCTTCTCGGGAAGATGTTGTAAAAGATGCAGACGTACTGTGGCGAACTCCTAAAGACAAATCATACGAAAGCTGAACCATAATACGATTTGTTTGATTGTCTATTGCATATTTCCCGTTCTGAGCATTCGAAGCTGCTAATCCGTTGTCGTTAGTAAATTGATTGTAACCCAATGTGATATTAGGAAAATTCACTCTCGGGAAAAACGAGACAGATGCGCTAATTGTTCTAAACTTTGTAGTAGCAATTTTTGTATTCTGCAAATTATCGTGTAAATCTTCGTAACCAACCGAGAAGAACAACTTATTATCCAGCATCCTAAATCTATCAACTATGTTAATTCCCTGAACATCAGTTCTTAAAAATGATTGACCGAATGATTGAAAGTCATTTCCGCGGTAGATATACGATGCTTTCAAGTTATTATTGAAATAATTTAGGCCAAGAGTAGCTTCAGCACCCAACGAGGCAAACTCTTGCGGATTCCAAGGACCGAGATATTGATTCACCGTAATAAACTTATCTATATAGTCTCTATATTTTTTCACATCCGATGGATCAACATCAAAGCCGCTATCAGATGTAAATATAGAATCGATTTGTGAATCCGTGAGAGTTCCGGTAGAAATATCTTTGTTCAGAAAAGTTACTGCTGCTTGAGAAGTCAACATGATATTCTGATCATCAAACGCAAGCATAAAATCTGATCCAACAACAATATTTTCTTGAGGTCGAGAACCGAACTCAATCGACTTAGTTTCATCTTGACCATGCAGATAAGAAAAACCGAGTTGGAAATTCTCACCGCTTCCAAATGAAGGGCGAACAGCTAATAATTTTCTATTATATGTTCCCAATTTTACTTTGGCGAATGGCGAACCATATTTTGCATTATCAATTGCAATAATATCAGAACCAAGTGGAACATTATCCTCAGAATACTGCTGAATGATTCTTCCTTCAACCTCTCTAACAGTTTCGCCATATACAGCTTGCACATTAAAGAAACCAAGATTCAAGGCACCATTAATACCGCGTAAACGTTTTCCCTCCATTATTAGATTAGGGAAACGCGGATAAGAATCACCTGCTTTCAAACTTAACCAATCTCCCGCATCAAGAGTTGCAGTGTATCTGTTATATGGCTGCTGCTCAGCTTTCTCTTCAGAAGTTAGATAGCCATATGCTGTTAACTGTATGCCGGAGCCCGTAGCGCTAAAATTACCGGTAGCATTATTAAACCATGTACCAACTGAGTTAAGATTTTCACTTCTTGATTCACCACGCAGCGAGCCATTGTATTTCCATTGCGATTCAATCGCTCTGGCAACCTCTGCTGTAACAACTTGAAACGTTCGTCTCAAAGTATGATATAGGTTTCCCCCTTTATCATAAACTTCAACTTGCAAATCTCTCGCAGAGCCGGAAATATCTGCTGAAATATTTTCTCCGCTTAGCACAATTAAATCTCCAGCTATAACCGCCATGCCGGAAACATCTTTTCCATTAAGAAAGAGTTTGGTCTTCGTTATATCAACACTTTCCGGCGCCCTAACAAATGAAAGTGAAATGAGCTGGTCATCAATAGTAAGCACTTCACCAGCATCCGGGCTTAAAACAATAATCTCTTGATCTTTTTGAGAGACACCGGAAACAGAAATTTGTAACGGAGTTACACCATCGGCGATTCCAGCAGGATACGTTTCCACTTGTGCGCTTTTGAGACTAATAATTAGATAATAATCTATGTATGGGGGCAGAGCATTTTCTGCCGGAATTGTAACGCTTGCGGAATTACCAGCAACACGCATTTCTATCTTGATAAATTCAGATTCGCCAAAGGGTTTATAAGCTAGAGAAATCTCAGAAATACTTTCTGCCAACGTAAGTTCAGCAGTTATGGTAATTGGATTTTTCTCTTTCGCATCTCCAATTTTTACACTCGACACATAATTGCTAATCTGTGCGGATGTTACTGAAGATATGATTGCAAGTAAAGAGAAAACTGTATAAACTTTTTTCATGGAACCCTCAAAAATTTTACAATAAAGTTACATTACTCTTTATCAGATGAGTAATACTCAATCTGAATATCGCCGTGAATTGTTTTTATAATAATTTTCTTGGTGGTTTGTGTCTTTGCTTGTTGGATAACGTTTTTCTCTTCTTCAGTTAAAGGAGTTGTTGTAAATGATCCATCTTCATTCTGCACAATTTTTTCGCCGCCAACAATTCTTCCGTTTTTAGTTGGGTCGGTAGTCGATTCAATATAAAGTTCTCCATGATCAAGATATACTCTGGTAACAGTGCTGTCGCAATAAATAAGTCCGTCGGTTCCTCTGATAGAAGCAACTGCGGTTGGAGTTGTAAACTTGAATTCATCTTCTTCTTGTTTTTTAACATCAAATCCAAGCGTTCCTTTTTCTATCACCGTATTGCGTTTTACCTTATTCCCCTCTTTACTGCCGTAAATGTTTAGAATGCTGTTCTCTCTAACACGCAATAACGAACCTTCTGTAAATATAACCAACGCCAAGGATTTAGGACCGGTTTTAACTTGTCCACCGTCTAGCAAAGGAGTTCCGGTTTTTGCTGATTCCCAATCAGTGTCTGCTCCTTTATTGTAGTCAACAATCTTTACAACTTTTTTAACCAGAGCAACCGGCTTATCACTTTGTGAAAAAGTAACCGTGTTCAGAAGGAATGGAACCAGCACGAGTAGTAAAATAATTTTTCTCATTTTCTTCCGGCTCCTTATGGTCTTGGAATAAAAGTTTTTGAAATGATCAACGAATTATTTGCCTCTAGAAAAGAAAGAATAATTAAAAATGTTGCCGGAGTAATAGGGGCATTATTCTCATCAAAAATTTGAACATCGTTCATACTAATAGTACCATCTTTTAATTTATTTAAGAAGTCCTCAGACGTAACACCATCTTTAACAACCTCTGCAAGTCTTACCATATCAGCATCAGGTTCTTTTGTAAAAGTTAAATTTGCCGATCCACCGGTTTGTGTTAGTAGGAATGATACCGGCTCACTATCAAGTTCTATCTCTCCGCCCGATCCAACTGCAATGGTTGTAACTACTACAGCAACTTTTTGGCCTCCATACCAGTCTCGTGTTTTTCTTACAGTACTCAAATTTATATTTGTACTGAGGCCGACGTCAAGATGATCAATTATCAGTGAACCGGATTCTAAAGCTGTAATAGGATCTGTTACACCTTCATTATAAGTATTGGCCTTAATAAGATATTTTTTAGCGCCATTAACCGAGCCCCATTGCAGTTGAATATTTCCCACATCGCATGAATCGTCATTGGTAGGATAATTTATTGTGGTAGGTGTTGGATTAAGTATTTCAATTTGATTCAACGCGCCGCTTTCCGAATTATCATCTAAGAATTGTCCATTCTCGCTGAAAAGCCGTAAAGTTATTTTAATAACACCGGTAAGTTTTCCTTTTCTGATTAGCTCATCCAATAAGCTATTATCTACTGTTCTGCTGTCTAGAAGCAAATCGTTTGCCGTACCAAGCTCATCGCTAAAGAAATTTCTTGTTTGAAAAATTTTTGTTTGAAAGCTAACTACTTCGCGCGGCGAAGAGTTCATATTTTCTTGCCAATCAACCTTTCCTTCTATATAAGCACTTATTCCCTCAGGCTGAATTAATACTTGAAAAATTTTCTGTTGGTTGGAAAGATTTCTTTCTAATGCGAAGGCGCTTAAGTCTAGAGAACTAAGATCAGTAAGAAATTGAAGATTAATACTAGGAGTTTGCGCTTTAAGATTGATGGTCAAAATCGCCATCAAGATGAACACTAAGAAATGAGTTCTTTTCATAAGTAACTCCTCTGGTAATTGGCTGTTTCAACAATTAAGGATAACGTGGAAATAAACTAACTATTATTTTTTATGAACTCAAGATATGATTTCTTAGAAATTGTTTTAGTGACGAAGTGCAATGAGGATTCAATATTAGAATCCTCATAATTAAAACTAATTTATTTGCTCACCATGATCGGGATTAATAAATCCGAACTGAGGAGTTGATTGCGCATCAACTTTTATTTCTCCAAATCTGGCTTCAAACTTATCGATGTTATCTTTAAGTGCTCGTAAAAGCATCTTAGCGTGCTGAGGTGTGGTTATAATTCTTGATAAAACTCTTGCTTTGGGAACACCCGGAACAACGCGGGTAAAATCGATTACAAACTCTGCCGGAGAATGAGTAATAATTGCAAGGTTAGAATAAATTCCTTCAGCTTCTTTTTCACCAAGTTCAATATTTATCTGCTGAGAATTCTGATTGTTCTGGCTCATTCGTTCTACTCCATTTCAAAATTTTATTTCATAAAAAACCCACAGCAAGTATACACTAACTGTGGGTCAAATAATAACTTATAAACTAATTATCTAACTTCATCAGCTTTCTTAAACGCTTCGTCAGACTCAGTCTTCATACCAAGATTAGCATAAATCTTTCCAAGTAAATCCCACAATGCCGGTTCTTTTGGATTTAATTCCAAATAAGCTTTAATGTGCGGTAATGCCAAAGTGAATTTCTCTTTAATCTTTGCTTCGTCTACAGCTTCGTTTTTCTTTTCAGCTTCTTCTCTGTATGAGGTACCCCATTTAACATAAGTTACACCCAAATTGTAAATCGCATTGGCGTATTTAGGGTCAAGTTCAATTGCTTTTTTAAATTGAATTTCAGCTTCAGCAAAATTAGCAGAATTCAAAAGCACTACACCATAGTTATATCTGTAATATTTGTTGTCTGGTTCTTTTTCAACACCAGTTTTAAATGCAGCCATAGCTACATCCATTTTGTTAGCTGCAACTAATGCATTAGAATATCTTAAAAGAATTTCTCCATTCTCCGGATATTTTTGTCTGCCCGCATCTAAAACAGCAATAGCTTTTTCAATAACAACATTAAACTCTGCATCATTTTTAGCTTCTTTAGCTTTGTTTGCGTTCTCTAAATAAATCTGGCCAAGTAACGAATAAGCTTCAGATGATTTGCCAATTTTAACTGCTTTTTCGAGTGGAGCAATTGCTTTTGCCGTCTCGTTCGTATTGATATAAACCATAGCTAAATTTGTGTAGTTAACAACAGAATCTGGCTGGCATAAAGATGCGTTGTTAAACATATCGGCCGCTTTTCCAAAGAACATTTTCATAGAGTCCGGTGTTGTAGCTTTAGCTGCATTGTTGAAGAAACTAACACCTTTGTTAAATGCTGTTGCCCAGTAATATTTCTTAGCTTCACCAATTTCTTTTGCAAATTTTGGACTGGCTGCTAAAGACTTGTCGAAAGCATCCAACATTTTTGCATAATCACCTTTAGTCTCACCATAAATTTGGAAACCCAAAAGAAACCAGCCTTCATCACTTTTTGGATTCTTAGCAACCTCTTTAAGCAAAGCTTCTTCAGCTTTTACAAATTGTTTTTGGGTGAAATATAACTTTGCGCCGGTTAATTCCGCAGATGAACATTCGAAAGCCATCAAAGCCAAAGCTACACCAAGTATGCTCAGGTAGACAAAACTTCTTTTCATTACTTCTCCTATAGATTTTATTGATTTTTCGCGTTTAAGCGCACCAAAAATAGCTAATTTGGTCTGGTTTGGCAAGGTAAAATAAATTGGTGAAATTTCAATTTATCTGTTTTATAGTGTAATTCCTTTTGTATCTATCAAAAAATACTCAAATTGATTTTCGGAAGGCAAAGAGATATTTTTGATATCAAAAGGAAAAATATGAAGACAGAAGAAATCATCA
>CAZEDR010000053.1:0-12792 GCA_964510975.1 uncultured Melioribacter sp.
CGATTTCAGTCAACTTAAGGAGATGAAGAATGAGTAGTCATCAAGAAGGAACAGTCGCTCACGTTCACCGCGATGATATTGGTGCAAGGATGGGCATGTGGCTTTTCCTATTTACTGAGGTGCTTCTTTTTGGTGGAATGTTTTTGGTTTATGCGTTTTACCGTTTTCAGCATCCGGATCAGTTCCGTGTAGCTGCAATGGAGCTAAATACCGGTATTGGTACACTGAACACAGTAATTCTGCTTACTAGCTCTTTAACAGTTGCACTTGCTATTACCGCAGTCCAAAAGGGAAATAGATTCCTCGCAGTTTTAATGCTGAATCTTACATTGGTTTTTGCGGTAATGTTCATGGTTAATAAATATTTTGAGTGGAGCGCAAAAATATCTCACGGATTATATCCCGGTTCAAAAGCCATGCTCGATCTTCCCAACGGACAAATATTGTTTTACGGACTATACTATGTAATGACCGGCTTACATGCTTTGCACGTAATTATTGGTGTTATTATACTTAGCTTTATGCTGGTTCAATTAATGAAGAAAAAGATCACTCAGGATAATCATGTTAAGCTTGAGAACGCCGGGTTATACTGGCACCTTGTAGATTTGATCTGGATTTTCTTGTTCCCACTTTTCTATTTAATACAGTGAGGCCGACCAATGGATAATCATTCAAAAAATAATCATCCGGGATATTCAACATATTTTTTTGTTTGGCTTGCACTGCTAGCTTTTACATCAATCACTGTTACAGTTGCGGGAATTAATTTAGGTAAGTATACAATGCTGGTAGCGTTGGGGATTGCAGCAATAAAATCGGCATTGGTTGTAAATATTTTTATGCACATAAAATTTGAAGAGAAAATTTTCAAGGTATTCATTGCACTAAGTTTTTGTACTTTGTTAATCATCTTCGTATTAACATCGTTTGATATTATTTATCGTTGAGGTTAGAAAATGTCATCAGCTCCAACTCTACATGTAGAGACTGTAGATTTTGTGATGTTATATATTGTTGGAATCTCTGTTGTTCTTTTACTAGGGATTACAGCTACAATGATTTATTTTGTTTTCAAGTATCATAGAAAAAAAGGACACCAGCCGGTTGATATTCACGGCAACTTCTGGCTTGAATTAATTTGGATTGTAATTCCAACTATTCTTGTTTTGTCTATGTTTTATTTCGGCTACACCGGATTCAGAGAAATAAGAGATATTCCTTCAAATGCATTCAAGGTAAAAGTTGAAGCAATGATGTGGAAGTTTACTTTTAAGTATGAGAACGGAAAGCAGACAGATACATTGTATGTTCCTATAGACACATCAATTCACTTGGAAATGAAGTCCGTAGATGTAAATCATGCATTCTTTATTCCGGCGTTCAGAATAAAGGAAGATATTCTAAAATCTCAAGTAACTAATCTCTATTTCAAGCCGGAAAAACTTGGAAAGTACGATGTTGCTTGTGCAGAGTATTGCGGACTGAAACATTCTATGATGTACACCGCCGTAAAAGTTTTGGCTAAAGCAGATTTCGATTCTTGGTATGCAGTTAAACCGGAAGTATCGGTTACAAAGTAATGACAATTTATTACTACATAAAGAAATATTTCAATATTCTCTTAGAGCTCGGGAAGGTTCGTATAACATTTTTTGTTTCTATGACTACTTCGCTGGGCTACATTTTATTTACCGGGAAAATTGATTTAGGAATTATTCTTCCTACCATTGGAGTATTTCTTCTTGCATCCGGTTCCTCTTGCTTAAATCATTTGCAAGAACAAAAGTTTGATGCGGTAATGGAGAGAACCAAGGGAAGACCTTTACCTTCGGGAAGAATTGATCCGCTTTCAACACTTCTTCTTGGAATTAATATAATTTTAGTTGGATCGATGTTCTTATACTATAGCTCTAATTTAAATGCATTATTGCTAGGCTGGCTGGCAGTTATCTGGTATAATATTTTTTATACGCCGCTTAAAAGAAAATTTGCATTAGCCGTTGTCCCCGGCGCATTGATTGGCGCAATTCCTCCGGTAATTGGTTGGACAGCTGCCGGCGGTAATCCGTTTGCAACGAAAATACTTTTTGTTTCGCTCTTCTTTTTTATTTGGCAAGTTCCTCACTTTTGGCTTCTCTTGTTAATGCATGGAAAAGATTATGAGCAAGCCGGTTTTCCAACTTTAACAAAAGTATTTTCTTCCTTTCAAGTTAGCAGAATAACTTTTGTTTGGATAGTAGCTCTTGCATTTAGTTGTATCTTAATTCCGCTAACGGATATTTCATCTCAGCCATATACACCGGTATTGCTTTTCTTGTTGGCACTCTGGCTAATCTTTGAGTCGCGTGGAATACTAACTACATACTTAGAAAAAGTTATGCTCAGAAAAGCTTTTATCAGAATTAACATTTTTGTACTTCTAGTTGTGCTTTTGATTTCAATAGACAAATTAATACTCATCGAATTTTAACGGAATTAATATGGATTTCTTAGACAAACTAGTTCTTCCGCAATCAGCTCATCATATGGTACTAATAAAATATTTGTTGGTTCTGGCAAATATTCTCTTAGTTCCTTATCTAAGTGTTTTGACCGGGTCACTAATCTTTTCAATCTTTTTCAAAAGAAGAGCAGAGAAGAGTAATAATCCTTACGCATACCGATTCTCGAAAGAGCTAGTTGACTTAGTTACCTTTAATAAAAGTGTAGCCATTGCCCTTGGAATTGTTCCACTGTTAAGCTCAGCATTTGGATATGCTCAGTTGCTTCATTTATCAAATACGGAAGTCCCCAATTATCTTTTTCTTTCTGCTATATTTTTACTAGCTGCAATTGTTATGGTATTTACTTTCAAGTACTCATTTCACTTCAAAGATATTTTTAGAGTTGCGGATGAGAAGGGAATTGGAGCTAATGATTTTGAAAAGGAAGAGATCAGCAAGTATTCAAGTAATACGAGCGCAATGAATAAGAAAGCCGGAATAATAGCTTTGTACGCAATGATTTTTGCAGTTTACTTTTACGTAGGTGCTGTTCAACTTGCAATTGATTCTGAGCGCTGGAGCGGAAACATCAATGTTGTTTCAATTATTTTTTCTCTCTCAACCTTGGTAAATTTTCTGCAATTCTTTGTCGGTTCACTTGCATTAACTTCTATCGTAGTGCTCTATAAGTATTTTAGACCTAACTCAACAATAAAAGGGGAAGGTGAATACTTCGAATACATAAAGAAATTCTCTTTAAGCAATTCTTTAGTTTTAACAATCGCATTCCCCCTTATGATTGCAATTGGTACAGTTGTTAAAACAAAGTTTGCGCTTTCTTTTATGGTTTTTGCATATGCAGTTGCTGCAATCTTATTATTACTTTTTGTAAGCGGATTAATCTACTATATGCTGCGTGAAAATCATCTTAAATACAATTTGGTTGTACTTTTCTTATATGTAATAGTTTTTACTTTGATAATAATCAAAGACCAATATGCTTTCGATACATCTACCAAAAAGCACTTTGCAGTTTTAGCCGCAAACTATACCGAGTATGAAACTTCACTGAAGGCAGATATGGGAATCGGTCCGGCAATTAGCGGCGCAGATATTTATAATGGTCGCTGTATTGCTTGTCATAACTTTGAGAAGAAAGTTGTAGGGCCTCCATATAACGAAACTTTACCTAAGTATGTAGGTAAGAAAGCCGATTTGGTTAAATTTATTTTGAATCCGGTTAAGATAAATCCGGATTATCCGGCTATGCCAAACCAAGGCTTAAAACCCCGCGAAGCTGAAGCAATCGCCGAATATATCTTAACTACATATAAAAAATAATTTTGTAAAGGGGATGCAACAAGCGTCCCTTATTTTTTAACATTCCAGTTTCCCCATGCTTACAATTCTTGAAGCCATTAAGCTGTCAACCGAATATCTTGAAAAAAAGGGTATTGAATCCGCGCGTTTAAATTCCGAGCTAATGCTTGCAGATATGCTGAATTGTAAGCGGCTTGATCTATATATGACTTTTGAGCGCCCGCTAAAAGATGAAGAAGTGGATAAACTTCGTCAATGGATTTCCAGACGAGGAAAGAATGAACCGCTTCAATACATTCTAGGCAAAGCTGATTTCTACGGGTTGCAGTTTGAAGTTGATAGTTCTGTTTTAATTCCTAGACCCGAAACTGAGATATTAGTTGATCATATAATCTCACAGAATAAGTACCGGCCTAAATTGGATGTTCTGGATATTGGAACCGGAAGCGGAATATTACCAATACTTTTAGCTTTGAATTTGCCGGAATCAAATTTAACTGCAATTGAGATTTCTCCGAGTGCGATTAACTTAGCTGAGAAGAATGCTAATAAACACAGCGTTTCGGATCGGATCAATTTCCTAAATCAAGATATCTTTTGTACGGAGTTCAGTGCGCAAAGCTTTGATTTAATTGTATCAAATCCTCCATACGTTGCGCTAAGTGAATATCTAACTTTGCAAAAAGAGATTGTGGATTTTGAACCAAAAGAAGCTGTTACCGATGAAGGAGACGGATTTAAATTCTATTCTTTTATAGCTGAAAAAGCTAAGTTGTGGCTAAAAGATAGCGGCAAATTATACTTCGAACTAGGCAAGGGTCAATATAGTTTTGTTGAAGAGAAAATGAAAATGGTCGGATACTCTAATATTTCAGTTACGAAGGATTTAGCCAGTATTGAACGAGTTATTCAAGGTTCTAAATAATGAGAGCACTTGTTCAGAGAGTAACATATGGGAGCGTTGATATTGCTGAGGAAAAATATTTCGCTTCAATAAATAAGGGGATGGTTATTCTTCTGGGAATAAAAACCAGTGATACTGAAGAAGATGCAATATATGTTGCCGATAAATGTTCCAACTTGCGAATATTTGAAGATGAAAATGAGAAGATGAATCTATCTTTACTGGACATTACAGGGGAAGCATTAATTATTTCGCAATTCACTCTCTACGGAGATACGCAAAAAGGAAACAGACCAAGTTTTATTGAAGCAGCAAGACCGGAAACAGCAATTCCTCTTTATGAATTATTTCTAAAACGATTCAAAGAAAATCTTGGTGAAGAAAAAGTTAAATGCGGCATATTCGGTTCCATGATGAAGGTTGAAATTCATAACGATGGTCCCGTTACAGTTACCGTTGAATCAAAACAAAGGTAAGTGGGGAAGAATGAAATCTACTTTAGTAGTATTTATTGATGGAATTGGAATCGGCCAACCCGATAACGAAAGCAATCCATTCTTCAAGTATGATTTCAAAACCTTTCGAAACATTTTTGGAACAATTCCACATCTTGGTAATCAATTTCTGGAAGGAAATAACGCGTTTGTTTTTCCGGTAGACGCGTTATTGGGAGTCGAAGGAATTCCACTAAGCGGAACCGGACAGACTTCAATATTTTGTGGTGTTAACGCGCCAAAGATTATTGGTAAACATTTTGGACCCTATCCTTATTCTACTTTAGTTCCGGTTATTGAAGAGAAAAACATATTTAGAGAATTTAAAAAGCTTAAGAAAAGTGTTCACTTCGCTAATGCATATCCAAAAGTATTTTTCGATTATGTAAATTCGGGCAGAAGAAGATTAAGCGTAACAACGCTAAGCTGTCTGCTAAGCGGTGTAAGACTAAATAACATTACTGATTTGCACAGAGGCAATGCTCTTAGCGCAGAAATTGATAATGAGCGTTTAACTAAGCGGCTAGGTTACAAACTTCCTATCATTCAACCCAAGACCGCTGCAAGCCGGTTGCTGAGGCTAGCAAGCAAGAATCATTTCACATTGTTCGAAATATTTCACACAGATCACCTTGGGCATGGCCGTAATATTGAAATGCTGGAGTATTTTTCAAAAGTTCTGGATGAATTCCTATTTAATCTAATTTCTCACCTTCCCAAATCGGTCTCACTTTTAATCTGTTCAGATCATGGCAACTATGAAGATTTGTCAATAAAAATGCATACAAAAAATCCGGCTCTTGGTTTAGCTGCCGGTGTAAATGCGAAAGAGTATTCTCAAAAAATAAAATCTTTAGTAGATATTAAGGAAGCGATTATGGAGAATTACTAGTGAACGATTATCCGCTCATAAAATTTACATTATTGTTTATTTGCGGAATCATATTGGAATACTACCTAGCGATTACTGGCGTAGTGTTAGGAGCTTTGTTAATCGTATTGTTGTTGGTAGGTACAGTTGGGTTATATCGTTACAACAAAAATGTTTTTTGGCCTTCGGTGTCTATATTCTTATCTGTTATAGTTTTTGGAAGCATTTGGTATTCGAGCTCAATTAGCAATATTAAAAAATATCCTTTTCTCGATCCTAAGATCAAAAATGTTAGAGTATATGGTAAAGTCACCAAAATTGATCTTATAAAAGAAAAACGACTTACTTTTAATCTCTCCCCAGATTCAATTCTTATCGGTAATAAGAAAAACTCTTACACAACAACTTTTCTTTGTAATCTGTATGATGAGGATAATTTAATTAGAAAAATGTATGACGTAATTAAAATCGGGAACAGAGTTGTTTATGATTGCATGCTTAGCCGACCAAGAAACGAACGAAACCCATACGAGTTTGATTATGAAAAATATCTAAATGATAGAGGAGTAACAGCATTAGCTACGGCTTATAGTATTGAGTCTCTAGAGATAGAAAACACTGATTACAATAAACTCAAGAATTCGATATTTGAAATCAGAAAATACATTGATGAACGGATTACACTAGTACACAACAAAACAACGCAAGGAATGCTTCGCGGACTGATATTAGCGGACAGAAGCGGAATTGATTATCAAACCAACAGCGATTTTATGAATGCCGGAGTTGTTCATGTACTTTCAGTTTCCGGGCTGCATGTTGGCTACATTGTAATAATTTTTTTATTTCTTTTTAACCGGTTTAACCTTTATTGGCGGGTATCCTTAACTGTGGTCGGATTAATAATCTACATGATAATTACCGGCTCGGAAGCACCGGTGTTTAGATCGACAGTAATGGCAAGCGTTATTCTGATTACTCCATTCTTTGGACGTGAATCGAATAGTTACAACACACTTTCACTTGCAGCCTTAATAATTCTTCTTATTGATCCAAAAGAATTATTCAATCCCAGTTTTCAGCTGTCGTTCTCCGCTATATTATCACTTATTATTCTTTACCCGGTCTTAAGTCAGTTTATTAAAGCAAAAAATTTCAAGAGCAAAGTTGCAAACTATTTACTGCTCTTTTTCGGTTCTACATTAATAGCACAAATTGGAACCTTACCATTTACATTGGTTTATTTTGGTAAAATATCAGTTACTTCTTTGTTTGCAAATTTGTTCGTTATACCAATATCAGGTGTAATAGTAGGGCTCGGAATAGTAGCGGTTGTATTCTCAACTTTCTCATTTTGGCTTGCGGAAGTTTTTGCTATTTGTAACGAATTATTAACCTATCTGATGCTTTACTTAGTTCAAGTATTTGGTAATCCCAGCTATTCGTTTATTAATATTACTCAGTTTTCTCTCTATGATAGCATTCTTTTTTATCTAACCTTTGGATTGATATTCTCGCAATGGACTAGATTCAATAGGATTTTCACTAAGTCACTTTTCGTTTCACTTTCATTTGCAGTTTTTATAGTCCTAATATCATTCGATAACTCTGAATCACTATCTAACAATAAGCTTTCAGTTCTTGCAATAGACGTAGGCCAAGGGGATTCTTTTTTAATTAAATTTCCAAATGGGCAAACTGCTTTGGTTGATGCCGGCGAGGCAACGCCAAAATTCGATAATGGAAAGCGGGTAATTATTCCCTTATTGAATAAGCTCGGCATTAAAAAAATAGACTATTTATTTATCTCACATATAGATTCTGACCATTATATGGGCTCATTAAGTTTAATTAGGGAGGGGAGAATTGGGCAGATTTACAAGCCTAGGTTGGATTCAGCTAAATCGAACGATCTGAACTTTGAGAAAATCTTACAAAGAAACCGCATTCCAGTAAATTATTATTCTCAACGAGCTATTAAGATTGGTAATTCAAAAGTATATTTGCTTAACAATTCGGATGGGACTATCTCATCTGAATCTTCAAACGATGCTAGCGGAGTTATGAAAATTGTATATGGAAACAATTCCATTCTGTTTACGGGAGATGCTGGTGTGAAAGTTGAAAAGAACTATATCAGCAAATACGGACTTTTTCTACGAAGTGATGTGCTAAAAATAGCTCATCATGGTAGCAGAACAAGTTCCTCAATAAAATTTCTTGAGAGTGTAGCTCCCCGTTACGCTTTAATTAGTGCGGGTGTTAAAAATAAATTTAGACATCCGTCAAAAGAAATTCTTGCTAGGCTAAAGCAATTAAATGTAAAAATTCTTAGAACAGATAGTACCGGAGCAAACCTTATGGTTTTTGATGGATATCAAGTTAATGAAGTGAAGTGGAGAAATTAAGTATATGAGTTTAAGTGTATTGGAAAACTATTCTCTAAAAAACTATAATACTTTCAATCTGGATGTCAAAGCCAAGCGCTTAATTACTGTCAGTAAGGATGACGACTACTCAGAGCTTATTAATTTGCTCGATGAATCAGATGAACCGAAATTATTTCTAGGTGGCGGAAGTAACATACTATTCTTAAATGATTTCTCCGGGACAGTTGTTCATTTGGCTACCAAGGGAATGAAGGCCGTTTCGGAAACAGACGATTGTATTTTACTACAATGCGAGGCTGGCGAACTCTGGGATGATGTTGTTTCTTTTGCTGTATCCAAAAAATATTATGGTATCGAGAATATGGCATTAATTCCCGGTACAATTGGAGCCGCCCCAATCCAGAATATTGGAGCATACGGATCGGAAATTAAAGATGTTCTTGTTAGCGTGACTGGAATCGATTTAATCACCAAAGAAACAAAGACACTTACTAACGTTGAATGTGAGTTTGACTATCGTTCAAGCATTTTCAAAACATCACTAAAGGGAAGATTCTTGATAAAAAGTGTCATACTTAGATTATCTAAAAAGAAAAAATTCCATTTGCATTACAGAGCATTAAAGGAAAAATTTGGTCATAAATCTGAAGAGAATATTTCCATAGAGAAAGTTGCTGAGTACATTAAAAGGATTAGAAATGAAAAATTACCGGACATAAAAGTGCTTGGCAATGCCGGTAGTTTTTTCAAGAATCCGGAAATATCGAAAGAGCAGCTAAGCGAACTAAAAGACGAATTTCCTAAAATAATATCATTCTCTACGACAATAGGAACTTATAAAGTAGCTGCCGGCTGGCTAATTGAAGAATGCGGGTTTAAAGGAAAAAGAATTGGAGATGTTAGCTGCTACTCAAGACAAGCATTAGTAATTGTGAACCATGGCACTGCTACCGGAACTGAAATCATGGAATATGCATCAAGAATTCAAGAAGCTGTAAAAGCTAAATTCAATATTGAGTTATCACCTGAAGTTAACGTAATTAAATAACTTATTTAATTCTGAGGAGAATATGTCTGGAATAAACAACGAAAACAATCTCTTAAAAAAAATATGGATAGATGTGATTCTGCCTTTTAAGGATTTAATAAAAGGCACATGGATAGAAATTACCCAGCCATTTAAAGATCTTATGCACACTTCTAGAGCATTATTTGGATTAAATCTTTCTTATGTACTTGAAGGATTGACATACTTTGGGGTTGTTGGCCTATTAGCAATTTACTTTAACGAGTATACTCAACTCGACGATATGAAAGCTGGTAATATGGTTGGTTTTTTGACTGCCGGCATTACTTTAAGTATGCTTTTTTTAGGGGCAACAGTTGATATTGTAGGTGCCAGAAAAGCCTTACTATATTCCTTGTCATTCATGTTTTTTGGTAGAGTGCTCTTAACATTAGCTCCAAATTTAGGAGAACCGGGACTCTGGAACAGCGCTCATATTTTTGCAATGATTGGACTTCTGGGAGTAGTGCTTGGCTATGGAATTTATCAACCAGCAGCATACGCAGCGGTAAAGAAATTTACTACTGAGAAGACTGCGGCGATGGGTTATGCCATGCTTTATGCACTAATGAATCTAGGTGGTTTTCTTCCCGGGATCATTTCTCCTCCAGTAAGAAAAACTTTTGGAATTCTCGGTGTGTTCTGGGTATTTGTTGCATTAACAGTTGTAGGATGGTTTGTTGTTTATTTCATTATGTCTAAGAAAGCTGTTGATAAAGCAATCGAAGAAGCAAACTCAGAGAAAACTACGTCAATTGAATCCGAAGATGAATTATCGAAAATGACAGCTAAGGAAAAACTAAGATTTTATCTTAAAAACTTTCCGTTAAAGGACTTACGCTTTCTCTTCTTTATTTTTGCTTTGATACCAGTACAAACTTTATTTGCGCATAATTGGCTCACACTTCCTCTTTACACAAGTAGAGCTTTCAATGGATTCGTGCAATCCAATTTTGAATTTTTTGTCAACCTAAATCCAATTTTAATATTCGTACTAACACCTATTGTTGCAGCATTAACAATAAAGAAGAATACCTATTGGATGATGATTATCGGAACGTTTGTAATGGCAGTTCCAACTTTTATCCTAGCTCTAGGTCCAACATTCACAAATTTGATGCTCTATTTGGTACTGATGACCATAGGAGAAGCAATGTGGCAGCCTAGATTCTTACAATGGGTTGCTGAAATTGCACCAAAGAATATGACCGGAATTTATATGGGAATTGGGCAGTTCCCATGGTTCCTAACAAAGATTGTTACCAGCCTTTATTCCGGATGGTTTTTGATGAATTACTGTCCCGCTGATACACCTAAAGAGATGATGAACACCCAGTACATGTGGTTGATATATGGATTTATAGCAGTGATCAGTCCGGTTGCATTATTTCTAGCAAGAGGATGGATGATGAAAGGATTTAAAACAAAACATCAAGAATAAGTTAACGGCTAAGCGATGACTTAATTTTCCGAGTCATCGCATGCAGCTTAATATTTTGTGATATAAGTACATAGAAGTTTAGTATATAAACCAATTCTTAAAAAAATCTGAAAATTCATTACATTGCAGCAGTGAGTTTAACAATTTCTAAACGAGATCATTACCGCATTTGGATCTAACCAAACAATACATAGTTCAAAGCCTCGTGGCAGCGGCAAACAATCTTCGGCTAAGTTCCGAGAAGATTGAAACTGTTGCTATACTTAAAGAGCGCCTATCCATTGCTGAAAATATTTCGGAAGAACTAAAAAACTTCAAGAAAATTACGCAACTTTCTAAATTAGGTATCAAGCTAGGTGAAATCTTAACTTACATCGAGAGCGGGAAAGTTGACTTCAATAAGCTTAGCGAGCGGTTCAAGGAACAAAGCTATAGTTTGGTTAAAGACCTCAGCACTGTCTTAGATGTTCTTACTCCTCAAACCACTAAAGCACTTTTCGAGGATAAAGAGGAAGTACCTATTAAAATCGATCTTACTAATATTCCAATCAAAGGAACAACCGCAACTTTTGACTACTCTATAGAGATACCAAAGCGATCAACTGCAGATGAATTAAAAGAAGCGATAATACTTGATGAGCTGGATCGGGAATCTCCATTCAACTTTGAAAATTATGAAGAGAAGATTCTAAAACCGGTTAAAGAATTGGACTCTTTCTTAAACCGTATTCTTAAATTCGATTACACCGATGGCGAAATTCATTCTTACATTAAAGTAATGAAAGAGAATGCCGGCATCTCTCAAAAAATTGGTTTTGAAGTTTTATCCAACATGCACTCTATACTTTCGAGAGGATTGGATCTTATTCATCAGAAAAAAATAGCTCCAAGCATAAATGTAGTTGAGTCTTTGCGCGCTTGCTTAATTGTTATAGTTGCTGTTGTACGGGGAAAAGAAGTTGACATTACCAGTTATCTAACAAAAGCAGAAGGATTTGGTAAATCCATATCTCCCAAAAACAAAGGAAATTAAATGGAACTATATGCTGTGATAATGGCGGGTGGTGTAGGTTCACGTTTCTGGCCAAGAAGTAAAGAACGCAAGCCTAAACAATTAATCCG
The DNA here is from genome assembly GCA_964510975.1 of uncultured Melioribacter sp. Taxonomy (GTDB): domain Bacteria; phylum Bacteroidota; class Ignavibacteria; order Ignavibacteriales; family Melioribacteraceae; genus Stygiobacter. The sequence continues at coordinate 12,095 of CAZEDR010000053.1, forward strand.
CATCTTCGGCGATAATACGATGATTCAGGATACAGTTAAGAGATTAGATGGACTTGTAGAACCAAAAAATATTTTTGTTATTACAAATAAAGTACAAAAAGCGAGAGTTAAAGAACAACTTCCGCAGCTACCAATAGAAAACATAGTTGATGAACCGTTTGGCAAAAATACAGCCGCATGCATTGGCTTAGCTTCAATCCTTGTGAAAGCAAAAAATAATGAAGCCGTTATTGTTACTCTTCCTTCAGATCATTTGATAAAGGATGATGAAGAGTTTCGGAAGTGTTTAAGGAATGCTGCTGAGTTTGCTTTTGAATCTAAAGGACTTGTAACAATTGGTATAACACCAAACAGACCGGAAACCGGTTACGGATATATTCAGTTTGATGAGAAAGAAATTTCGAACAACATTTACAAAGTTTTAACGTTCGCCGAGAAACCCAATTTTGAAACAGCACGTCGATTCATAGAATCCGGCGATTTTCTCTGGAATTCCGGAATATTTATTTGGCGGGTTGATACGATTCTCGAAGAAATAAAGACATTTCTCCCAGATCTACACGAAGGACTAGTTGAGATAGAAAACGCTCTTGCTACTCCTGAATTTGAAAAACAGCTTGTAAGTGTTTACGGACAGCTGAAAAGTATTTCGATAGATTACGGTATTATGGAGAAAGCTAAAAATGTTTATCTAACGA
>CAZEDR010000053.1:12802-15229 GCA_964510975.1 uncultured Melioribacter sp.
CAGATTTCTACTGGAACGATGTTGGCAGTTGGGAAGCTGTTTACGAAGTCGCTGAAAAGGATGAAGAGGGTAATGCATTGGTCGGAGATGTATATACCGAGAAGACTTTTAACTCCTATGTGTTTTCTCCGAAGAAATTTGTTGCTACTATAGGTGTAGAGAATCTAATAGTTATAGATACAAATGAGGCTCTTTTAATTTGTAATAGAGATAATGCTCAGGAAGTCCGCCAAATTGTAGAATATCTTAAAATGAATAAGCGTTCCGAGTTGATCTGATGAAAAAATTAATTACAGAAGCAGATATTCTTGCGTTAATAAAATCCGGCGGGAGTGAATTAGTTGTTGGAAAAGATGTAGTGATTTCTCCTTTAGCTCAAGATCGGATTCGGCAAAACAAAATTAAAATTGTTACGCAAGCATCTGTAGATTCCGCATTCATAAGCTCAGCTAACCCTAAAATTGCAATCGGATCAGATCATACCGGCGTAAAAGCAAAAAAAGTATTGTTCGATTATCTGAAGAACAAAGGTTTAGATATCATTGATGTAGGAACATTCACAGAAGATGCGGTTGATTATCCGGATATTGCTTTTAATGTTGCTAACAAAGTAAAAATTGGTGAAGTAAATTTAGGAATAATTCTCGACGCCACCGGAATACCTTCGTGCATTACAGCTAATAAAATTCCAGGCATTAGAGCCGCAACCTGCTATAACGAATTCAGCGCAAGAAGTTCTAAGGAACACAACGACGCAAACGTTTTGGTAATGGGAGCCAAAGCATTAGGCGATGAAACATTAAAATCAATTGTCGATGTTTGGCTATTCTCAAAATTTCTTGGTGATCGGCATCAGAAGAGATTGGACAAAATAAAAGCCATAGAAGAAAAGTATCTTAAATAACAGATTTTGTCATGAGGTAAATCTCGTGTACTATTCTTAGTGATTTAGTACCTTTGTGGCCATTTCTCTTATGTTTTCCTTTGCCACCAAGTCACAAAAACACTAAGAAAACACAAAGTGCGTAACTTCAGTTAAATAAACAGAAAATTATTAGTATCTCACATACGAAGAGAAATTAGAATTGCTAATCGAAAAATCCACGATACTAGAGAAAGTAAAATTCGGCGAAAACATTTTTCAGATCAAACTTCATTCACCATTAATTGCTAAAAATGCTAAGCCGGGACAGTTCTGCAACATAAAAGTGTCTGAAAGCAGTTTCCCTTTGCTGAGGCGTCCATTCAGTCTTAACAATGTGGATGGAGAAACAATTTCGTTTTTGTTCGATATTCATGGTGAAGGGACAAAAATACTTTCCGAGAAAAATACTGGTGGCGTACTAGATATTCTTGGTCCGTTAGGTAATGGATTTAATATTGATGGAGATTATTCAACCGCAATTATTGTGGCGGGTGGATTAGGCGCGGCTCCGTTTCCATATTTAACAAATGAATTAAATGGGAAAGAAGTAATTTCAATTGTAGGCGCTCGTTCTAAAAATTTAGTTATTACAAAAGATTTGAAGAATACTTTTACTGCTACAGATGATGGTTCACTCGGATTCAAAGGAAATGTAGTTGAGTTACTTAACGATTACATTGAGAAAAATAGTTTATCGAATTTCCGAATTTTTGCTTGCGGTCCTAATCCTATGTTGAAAGCCCTTCAAAAATTATCGATTGAAAAAAACTACGATTGTCAGCTATCCATCGAATGCGCAATGGCTTGTGGGTTCGGAATCTGTCAAGGTTGTCCGGTTGAAACCATCGATGGCGAAGGCTATAAATTGGTTTGCAAAGATGGACCCGTCTTCGAAGCAAAGGAAATAAAAATATGAGCAATGTTGATCTTTCTGTAAGCATTGGTTCACTCAAATTAAAGAACCCGGTTTTACTTGCCTCCGGCACAGTTGGTTATGGTAACGAAATTTCTCAGTTAACAGACATCAGTAAACTTGGCGGGATAGTAACAAAATCTCTATCTCTTAAGCCAAGAAAAGGCAATCCTCCTCAGCGAATAGTTGAAACTCCATCCGGAATGCTAAATGCAATTGGATTGGCAAATGTTGGCGTAGAAGTTTTCATTAAAGAGAAAATCCCATTTCTAAAAGAGCTAAACACAACTTTAATTTGCAACATTGCGGCTAGTTCAATAGAAGAGTACGTTGAATGTGTAGAAATTCTAACACATGAAGAGACAATTCAAGCTTTCGAGATTAACGTCTCTTGTCCAAATGTTAGAGAAGGTGGATTAATTTTTGGAAATGATCTTGCATCTGTTGGAAGAATTACTGAACAAGTTAGAAAGGCAACTAGCAAGCCAATAATTATCAAACTCTCACCGAATGTTCCGAAGATTTCCGACTTTGCAGCAATAGTAAAGAAGGAAGGTGGCGATGCCGTTTCTGCTATAAATACCCTTGT
>CAZEDR010000054.1:0-15174 GCA_964510975.1 uncultured Melioribacter sp.
TCCCATTCTGCCGCAGCATATCATTACATTTTCATTTTCTTGTAGAAGTTTTGCGTGGTCTTGCTCAGAAAGGACGTGTGTTAAATTGGTTTGTAACATTTTATATCTCCTATTTATTAGTTGTAGATATGATGAAAAAAAATAAAAGAAGATTCAGAAAATATTTCGACATTCTTGACGAACACTTCGACTCAATAAACATTTTTTATTTTGCTGAAAAAGATCAAAGTACATTTTCGCTTCAATAACAAACAAAAACAAGTTGGCACAATCTTTATAAAGTACTCTACAACAACATAATTCAACAACAAAACAAAAAGGAGTACAAAATGAAAAACGCAGCATTGTTAACACTCGCAATTCTTTTATCACTTACAGTATTTGCTTCATCTTCGAATGCTCAGTCCAATGGAAAGGGAAACCAATCCGCCGTAAAAACAAATTGGGTAGATCTTAACGCCGATGGACTTTGCGACAATGTGGGAACACCAGCACAAGGTTCCGCACAAGCCGGTAAGGGTTTCGGCAAGAAAGATGGCAGCGGAACTCAAGTAAGACCACAAGATGGAACGGGATTTGGCAACAAAGGCGGTAACGCAACTGCAACCGGAACTCATGATGGTACCGGTCCAAAAGGTTCATCAGCTCGCAGAGGAAACAAGTAATACTAAAAATTGAAGGTATGAAACACAACCCTTCTGAAAACGGTGCTTTAATAAATCGCGAGGAAAATATCCCCGCGATTTTTTTATAATCTTTCTAATCTTGATCTCAAATGTCTTTCACTTATTCCAAGTATTCTAGCTGCTGCACTTTTGTTGCCGTTGGTTCTTTTTAAAGCTTCGTTAATCATCGCTAATTCAAACTCTTTCATTTTGCTTTCGTAATTGTCGTCAAGATTAAGCGGATCAAATTTCTTATCAATTTCTTTTATGTCGCTGAGCAGAGGCAAATCGTTAGTGGTGATTAAATTTTCTCTGGCAAGAACAACAGCACGTTGAATAACATTTTCTAACTCGCGAATATTCCCCGGAAAGCTATACTTGATAAGCTGGTCCAAAGCTTCGCGACTTATTCCGGTTACATCTTTACCCAGATCGCCGGCAAAGCGTTTGATGAAATGATCTACAAGAATTGGAATATCTTCTTTACGCTGACGAAGTGCCGGTAATTGTACAGTTACAACATTTAGCCGGTAGAATAAATCCTCACGGAACAATCCGTTTTTCATCATCTCTTCTAAATTTCTGTGAGTAGCGGTTATAATTCTTACATCTGTTTTTTCAGTTTGATTGCTTCCGATTCTCTGATACTCGCCGAATTGAATTGTTCGCAAAAGTTTTACTTGTATTGGCAAAGGAATTTCGCCAACTTCATCAATAAAGATTGTCCCGCCGTTTGCTTCTTCAAACCTTCCTATTCTTTGATTTATAGCGCCGGTGTAAGAACCCTTTTCGTGACCGAATAATTCGCTTTCTAATAAATTTTCCGAAAGGGAAGCGACATTCACTGTAATAAATGGCTTTTCTTTTCTGGGACTTGCAAAATGGATTGCTTTGGCAATTAATTCTTTTCCGGTACCGCTTTCTCCGCGAATTAAAACCGAAGCTTTTGAAGATGCAACTCTTCCGGCTGTGCTAAGAACATTTTCCATTATGGCGCTTTGAGTAATCATGCTGTCAAAACGGAATTTATCTTGCAATTGTTCTTTCAAAAATTTGTTTTCGCTTAAGAGATGTTTTCTTTCTTTAATTCTATTAAGGATTGTTTCTAGTTCATCAAGATCAATTGGTTTTATTAAGTAATCGAATGCGCCAGCCTTCATAATTTGAACTGCGCTCTCAATCGTTCCAAAAGCTGTCATTACAACAACATCAATTTCCGGATTTAGATTTTTCATTTCTCGAAGAACTGTTAATCCGTCCCAGCCCGGCATTTGAAAATCCGTAAGAACTATGTCAATCATATTTTCTTGAGCAATTTTAAGTGCTTTCTCTCCATCGTTAGAAGTGAAAACATTATAATTCCTTTTTGCTAGAAAACTTTTTAGTGACTGAACTTGCGCTTCTTCATCATCAATGAGAATTACAGAAAACTCTCGCATAAATAATCCTTAAATGTTTTTAGGAAGTTGAATAGTAAATGTTGTTCCGTTTCCAAGAGAACTTTCAACACTAATTATACCATTATGCTCAGCGATAATTTGCTGAACTACGCTTAAACCAATTCCGCTTCCTTTAGTTTTTGTTGTGAAGTAAAGATTAAAAATCTTTTTGAGATTGTCTGGTGAAATTCCTTTGCCGGTATCTGTAAATGTAAACTCAATTAATCCTTTTTCATTCTCATGTGAATCAATAGAAAGTGAGCCTTCACCGGAGAGCGAATCGATAGAGTTCTCAATTAAGTTGATAATTACTTGTGTAATCTTTGTTCTATCCCAGTTTACAGATTTCTTATAGGAATTGTTGATAAAGAAGTTGAAATTTTTACTCTTAAAAACTTCCTTGTACTGACTCTCCATTTGAGCAAACAGTTCTTGTAGAATGAATGATTCGGTTTGCATAGGTTTCGGCTTGGCAAACTTTAGAAAGCTTTCAATTGTGTCGTTGATTCTTCTTACTTCTCTGTAAACAAGTTGCGTTAGATTCTTATACTCTTCACTATTCTCGGCCGGTAAATAATCTTTGCCTAATTGTTGAGTAATTGTTCCAATTGAATTGAGAGGATTACGAATTTCGTGAGCAACTGATGAAGCAAGTTCTCCCATAGCATTTAATCGCTCGCTTCTGATAATCTGTTCTTCCAATCTTTTTTGCTCGGTCAAATCTCTAATAACAAGAATAATATTTTCTTCATGATTCTCATTTGTAAACTCACTTCTTGAAGTAAGAAGAGTTCTTTTCTTGCCCGAAACAGTGCAAATCACTTCTGCAATAGTTGATTGATTCTCCATTAAATTTTTACTGCATGCTTCGCCAAATAGATGCTTTAATTCTTTGCCGAGCAATTCATCTTTTGATTTGTTAAATAGTTTTTCCGCTGAGTTGTTTGATGATTTTATGTTCAAGCTTTTATCCAGAACAATTATTGCATCGCTTACATTATCAATAATTTGTGATGAGTAAGATTCAATAGCTTTGAATTTTTTCGATAGCAAATCAAAATTTTGCCGGATGAATATCATCGAAAATGTTATAAACCCAAACACTAAGAATATGATTCCGAGGAATATTATTCTCCTAGTTAACCGTTCAGATATTTTTGAAAGGGGATCCATTGACAATCCCAAACGAAATACACCAATTAGTTCACCTTCATGAATGAAGGGATGTAAAAGTTCGAAGACTTCTAATCCAGAATGTTGAACCACTCTCCATCGGTAACTCTTTTTCGAAATTACATTTTTCAAAAATTCAGAACTATCAATATCTTCAAGTGCATCAATCTTTCCGGAACCGGCAATAATTCCTTTTTCATCTTGAAGTGCTGCATAAAGTATTTGTTTGTTCTCGGTTACATTCTTTAGAAGAACACCAAAGCCTACTTGTTTTCGGAAACTCAGCAGTTCTTCTGCATCAATATTCAATACAATAGCATTTCTGTTTTTTGCTGCAACGGCTATTGCATATCGTTGGCCTTCTAAGTATCTGGCTGGTTTGATTCCAATTATAAGAGTATCAGCTTCATCATCAAAGATTGGACTAAGGTAATCTACCGGATTGTGTTTTTCCGGCAAGCCGGGATGTTCTTCTTTCGAACTAGATAATATTTTTCTGCCAGTTTTATCAAAAACATTTATCCGGTAAATCCGATTGTTCTCAGCAAGATCGGCCAGCATTTGCTCATTTACCATGCCTCTGTCGTAAAACATTTTAATCATCACAGCATTACTTAGAAGTCTCTGTTTTACTTCATCTTCAATTTTGTTATAAGATAGAAGTGCGTTTTCCGAAGAGGTGAGTAGTGTTTCTAAAAGAGAATGTCCTTGTTTCTCCATGAGCTCAAGCATTTCGCTTTTGCTTTGGCTTAATTCAATTGCAACTGAAGAAATTACTATTATGGCTGTAACTAGTAGAATTAATAATAAGCTTTTGGGATGGACTAAAATGTTCTTGAAGAGCTTCACGTTTTTTGCCATTTAATTCTTTTACAATTTACTAAAATCATCAAACAATAGGATGCTGCAAATCTGAAATGAATTCAGTAAATGCCTAATTACTAGGATTAGTAATCAAATTAGCAATTTCAACCTGAGTAGTATTATTCCTACTTGCTACATCTTTCAACTTTTCATCTTGTTCAGCAGAAATTCCTTTTGCTTTCAATCTGGCTAAGCCTTCTGATGTGGAGAGATTCAATTCTGAGCAAATCTGTTCAATCGTTTTTCTTCCCCAGCCTCTTCCTTCTTTAGGAGCTTCGATAATTTTCCCGCCGGATTCAGTAACAATTTTATATAATTCACTCGGCGTCATGTTATTCTTTTTCGAAAGCTCACCGATAGAAATAGAATCGCTATCTACTTTTACACCTTTAGATTTAAGACTCTGTAATAATTTTTCCTTGGGGAGATTAATTGTCTGGGCAAATTTTGTAATGGTTTGTTCTTCTGCATGGGGAATTGGTGGTTCAGTTGTTGGTGCCGACCATGATTCTTTAAGACTCTCTCCAAAATCCATAACCGAACTAAATGGAACAGTTCGATTTAAGGTTAGAACGAAAACTAGAGAGGCAAGTGTTAGAGCAACGAATATTTCCTTACGTGGTTTTGTCTTTGTTTCAACTTTTGTTTTTAAGTAGACCCAAATCGGTCTCCAGTTGAAAAACAAATGAAACATAATTGCAATTACAAAAATGAATGTAAAAATTGTGTGTACCGACTGCCATTCGCTTTTTAGTAATCCTATGTAACGCCAGTTTGTCCAATTTGCTACTCGTCCCGGAGGTGCTAAGTACAAAATAATTCCAGACAATGTCATTACTGAGAAGGATAAAACAATGTATAGACTGATGAATGCTCTAAAGCTAAATTTCTTTTTCATGAATGTTCCTAAAGCTCAAATCCGAGGCTAAGATTTATTGAATTGCTTTTGTAGTCGAATAAATAGCTGTTAGATTTATTTTTAATTGTCTGGTAGTTTAATCCAATAGACAGATTGTTCCCGTTTAGAAATTCCAAAGGAATACTTTTCGTTAAGGATAAATTGAAGATGCTTTGGGTATCGCTGCGCATAATATCCGTGTTATAAGAAAGCGCTTCATCATAAAGTCCTTGAGAAGGGTAGTTCTTTTTGTTCAGATAATAACCGGCTTTAATCTGCAGATCGTCGAATAGAATTTGCGTTAATTCAACTGCAACATTGTTTCCTTCGTAATTTATCGGATCATCAAACATCTCGGATTCATCACCGTAAATCATATTCAAATCTTTTACGAATGTACCGAAGCCGTTTAAGATACTTCTGTTTGTAAATTGAAATGCAAGTCCGGTTGTTTCCGTTACTGATTGTGCTATTCTTGCAAATGTTAATACTTGAGATACGGATGATACATTTTTATCTCTATATGATTCTGTAATAAGGTTATTGGTTTCATCAAGATATGAATACGTTCCGGTTTGGGTAGGAGTGAGATATTTTTTAAAGTTAAACGCGCTGCCCAAAATTACAGTGGTTCCAGTTTCAAATCCTTTGTTAATTGCAGCGCTAAGACTTGTTGTAACATTATCAAGAATCGGAATGTTTTTGTATTCCGTCATTGTAATGTTTGGAGAAAGCGTTAAGTAATAATTATCAAACTCGAATTGGTAATTGTAATAGAGACTGTAATTGTTATAATCGAAATATGTATAGATATCTTTGTTAAGTCTTTGTTCAAAAGAAAGACCGAGCGAAGCCGATTCAAATTCCTTCCAAATAGATGCTTGGTGATAATAAAAATTCCTATCCGGCAGTATATCAAATGAAATGTAACTTCCAACGTAACCAACTTTTAAGTATTCAAAATCTCTTTCGATGCTTCCTGTAAATGATGAAACAAATGATTTCTCGGCAAGCTTAGAGCGAAATGGATTATCGTTGTATTCTTGTTCAGTTGATAATCCAAAACTCCATTGTGCATAAAGAGGTATTGATAGAAATGAGAGTACAACAAATAAGATTATTTTATTTATGAGTTTCATTTAACACCAAAAAAATGGGACTCATTTGAGTCCCGATTAGCGAAAATATTTCTTTTACTTTCTACCGCCTCTATAACCTTGGCCATTTCCAGTTTGTGTTCCGGTTGTAGTGCCAGTGGTAGTACAGTTTTGCGAGCCTTTCATTCCTTTTCCGGCAGCACCTAATCCGCCATTACCTTTTGCGCCACCTTTTCTACCTTTACCGGCGTTATCATTAATGCCGTCGCCATTCAAATCGACAAACTTATTCTTCTGCATTTTGGCGCCTTTGTAATCCGGATCAACGCCGTTAGGAATTCCATCTCCGTCTGCATCTGGTGCATTGTCGTTGTAGCCATCGCCGTTTTTATCAACAAAGTTTTTGCCGTGTGTTGCCGGTGGATTGGTAGTAGTCTGAGCCGAAATTTCAGCATACATTGCAAAAATTCCGAAGAGTACGAGTATTGTAAGTAGTTTTTTCATTTCTTCCTCTATAAAGTGTTAGTTATTGTTTCGCTTTTATTCAATAAGAATTGTGCCATTACAAATAATGTGATTAGAAAGTGAAAATGCGGATTTAAAGGAGTTTTGAAATGATCTTTCAACAGAAAGGGCGAATGATTCGACAATATTGGCTATTAGAAGATTGTCTCAAACTTGGCTAAAAAAAATGCACGGCTTTTGACCGTGCAGTAATACTGTTATTCAACATTATTCTTATTTTTTAGTGAGTATGTGGCTCTGTATCATTATGCTGATGCGCAGTCACTTCCTTTACAGTTTTTGCGTTTGTTTGGGCTCTACAGTTTGGACAGAATTGCCACTCAGCTTTAATTGGATATTGGCACTGTTGGCAGAATGTGTTTGATAAATCGTTTCCGCAATGAGGGCAGTAAGCTCTTGTTCCATTCAATTCACCATCACACTTAGGACATGTGAAAGACTTGAATGTACTTGGCCTTGTTATTAAATAAATGGTGAGGCCGAAGAATAGAGAAATCAGCGAGAGAAAAGCCCAGATGCCCGGTGTTTTTACATCACGCTCTTGTGCATCTAAGTAAACCCAAGTCGGTAGCAAGAACCATAAAAACGCGCATGCAAAGCCAAGCAGAGTTCCGAAAATATTAATTAGAAGAAAAAATATATCATCATGTTTGAGCGCCTGTTCATTATAATATTTTTCTTTGTTTACACTGTCGTCAACTTTCATGAAAAGATTGCCGAGAATTTCGCCGTTGCTGCTATAGACTGAGGAGGTGAAAACCGTTGACGTTGATTGTAAGTAAGGGGAATTCCAATCATTCAGATCTTCTTTGTAGAATCTCCAGTATTTGTCATAAAACCGATCGCTTCGTATATCATTCTGAGCAAATTGAGAAAAATCAATTTCTTCACTTTTATCTATAAGCTTTAGCAAGAAATCATTTCTGTCTCTGTAGTACTCGTCTGCCTTAATTGTAGTCTGATATTTATCGTAATTATTGTTCATCTTATCAATCACATTCGAGGGAGAACCAAAAAGTATGTTTCCGTTTCGATCAGACATCCATAAGTAACGCTTTGGTGCATCCGCTTTTTGATGTTCAATTGCGTATTCGGCTTGAAGTTCATTCACAAGTACTTGATTTACCGGAACCGATTTTATCTTGCCTGCAATACCCTTGAGATAAGATTTATTCTCTTCTAAGAAAGAACTAAAATACTTTTTGAAATCTTCTTGATGATTTTTATAAGTGTAACTTCTGTAGGGGAATTGAAGCAGTATTACCACTAATGAAACAACTGCAATTATTACTGCTGGAGTAGCCAGCTTTCGAATTAATTTTCTTCTGTTCATTTCTCCTCCTGTTGAAATCTATTTAACTAAAGCTTTTGTTCTTGTTTGATTCAAATAATAAAACGGGCGAAATAGAAAGCGCAATAAAAATGCCTACACATAAGACTATCGCAAATGCTACTCCAACGCTACCGAATGCTTGAACGAACCACGATTTACTCATTGATTCCCAGACAGCTGATATAGTTAGTTTCGTCTGTACCAGATATATCAATGTGATAAGAAAGATTTGACCGAATGCTATTTGCAATATAGGAATGACAGAGAGCGAGTTGTAAGACTTTGCCGGTTTTACAACTGATGGCTCGATTTCTTTTAGTATACTCTCTAAAATAAATTCTGAAGGTTTTTCAGATTCTATTGAATTTAGCAAGCCCATAGTCTGTTTTATTTCTAGAAGATATGCTTGACAATTTTCGCAAGAAGATATGTGATTTCTAATCTCAGCAAGCTCGGCGTCGCTTTTTTCGAGGAAGTAGAAATCAATTACATGGTTTTTATTTAGGCAGTTCATTTAATACTCCAATCCTTGTAATAACTTTCTAAGTTCAACTATCCCGTGATGAAACCTTGCTTTCAAAGTGCCTTCCGGCGTGTTTGTAATCTCAGCTATTTCTCTAAATTTCATTTGGTTGTAATGCTTCAGCAAAATAACTTCTTTCAAATAGGGATTAAGCTTCTCTATTGCTTGGTTAATAACGTCCTTTAACTCGGTCTGCTCAAGAATACTTTCCGGTTCTTCATTATCTAACTTTTGGGAGGTACCATCTTCATTCAGCATTTCTTCAAAATCTACATATTGATAGGAGTATCTCTTCTTAATCATTTCATTTCGCGTAATATTTATCCCGATTGTAAATAGCCAAGTTTTAAAGTTTCCTTTCTCACTGTTAAATAAATGAGAAGCAAACCAAACTCGGGTAAATGTTTCTTGCAATATGTCTTCGGATACTTCCCGGTTATTTGTATAGCGCAAAACAAAATTGTAGAAAGGAATATGATATCTTTCGTATAGAATCTTCAAAGCTTTGGATTTTTTCTCCAACACCAAAGCGATCAATTCTTCATCGGAATATTTGTTCATATATTTTTCTACACTATCCATTACTTAACTATACAAGATTAATTCCCAAAAGGTTGTCTCCCGAAATGTTTTTTTTGTAGGGTACGACAATATTTTTGAATTCTTTCCTTGAACTAAGAGTATGACTGCCAAACATAGAAGGAAAGTGGTGAATGAATCAATCACTGAAGCGAGGTAAAATATTGATTATTTGAAACTCAACAACTAAGTTAGAATTGAAGTTCGGGAGTCGATTGCTTCCATCTTCTAATAAATAAAATGAGGAAATAATGGCAAGTGAAAAAACCAACTTACTAACAGCCGGTGCAATAGCAAAAGAACTTGGAGTTTCCGGTGCGGTTGTAACTAAAGCAATTAAGACGCTTAATCTTCAGCCTGAAATGAAAAAGGGTGTTTGCAGTTATTATTCTAAAGAAGCAATTAAAAAAATCAAAGCAGCAATAAAATAATCACTTAATGTCGTTTCATATTCAGTTAAAATAGGGAAGTGATTTATGCCATGGTCCGCAAATTATAATCACGAACATAATTTGGTTGAGCTAATTTATAAGGGAAAGGTAACACCAGTTGATTTACAAGATGCTTTGCTGGCTGCTGTAAAACTAGCGAATGAAAACAATAGTATATTGTTTTTAGCTGATTGCTCTGAGATGGAGGGTGGTCATTCGGTAGTAGATTTGTACGGGTTAATTTCTCTCTATGAATCAGTTGGATTACATTTGAAGATGAAGGAAGCTTTGTTACTTCCTTCAATGAAATCTCCAAAAGAAGATGTTAAATTTTACGAAACGGCATGTCTCAATAAAGGGTTCAATGTAAAAGTTTTTAGCCAAAAAGAGAAAGCATTAACTTGGCTAAAACAATAGCTTGAGAAAGGTTTCTCATTAGTACAAGGTTGTTAAAGATTGTAGATATTATCGAACCTCAGACTTTTTTACCTATCTATTTTGCTGATCAAAGTATAGGCTGATTTTTTGGATTCCGGGAGAGGAATTTAATTCCTCTATCAGACTATTTGGTGTAACTTTTCGTTTCATCTGCACATAGAATGTATAACCTAATGTTTGTCCCCCGTTAACCGCTCTAATATCAACAACTTCGGAATGTTTACAATACTTATCAATTATCGATTTGTAGATTCCTTTATTCTCAGAATCCAGATATTCGAACTGGAGAAGGTATTGTGTCCCCTTCATTATTGAGAAATTTGAGTGGGAAAACAAATAGAGTATAGCCCCAATGATTAGTGATCCTATTATCGCAAGTTTATGATATCCAACTCCGGCTGCCATTCCAATTGCAAGACTTAAAAATATATAGACAATGTCTATGGTGTCTTTAATCGCTGTACGGAAACGAATAATTGAAAGAGCTCCAACCAACCCGAATGCACGCGCAAGATTATTACCAATTACCATAAGTACTAAAGCTGTTATTGCAGAAAGAAAAATTAATGAATTAACAAATCCATCGGAATAACCGGGGCCGCGATAAGTAAGTCTGTAAATAATCGTTATAAAAAAACTACACAGCAGACTTAATCCTATATTTAATATGATCTCTGACACTGTTGGCGAGAACAAATCAACTGCTTGAAAATTCTGCATTATTAGTTTTCCATTAAAGATAAATACTGTGGATAAAAACGGTCGTTAACTTGGTGTCTTTCCACCGCGATAGTATATTTTGAAACTGCTTCCCGTCTCAAATGAAACTTGTTTATGATTCTGGGAACCCAAGAGGGAAGTACCTTGTGAAATTTAATTTCCAGCACGAAAAAATTGTCCAAACTCGTTTTCACTTTTGAATCGTTGAATAATTCGTTTATTCCAGTTGCAACAGAACTGCGAAGATTCTTATCGAATGTAACACGAAGTGTAGAGCCGAGTTTACACTCAAATGCTTCCCGTTCATAAATGATATTTACGATTGGGACTAACCTCTTCGATTTATAATGAAAGAGAAAATTGTTGGCGCTTTCTTGGATTGATGTATGTCCATCAAAGGACTTTCCATTATTACCTTCGAGGAAATCAATAATTTCACTCAATTGAATTTTTGTCCGGTCCTTAAATACGAAGTCGCATTTTTTACTTTTTATTTCAAGAAAACCATATGAATTTGCGAACTGTTCGTTATAAGCTCTAATTCTAAATTTTGAACGATCTGCAACACCGGATAATTTTTCGTAATAGCTCGCTAGCGAAAGTGTATCAAAGTATATGCTTCTAACTGTATATTCTTTGGTAGGCCTTGTAAGGGTGTATTTATCATGGTTTAGAAATGGTGTGATCTCGGAACGCAATTCATCAATAACATTACTAGAGACCAAATATTTGTATTCTAATCGGCTCATATCAATTAAAAATAAAATTGTACAAGTAGTTGTTCAAAGAAATTTTGCCTAATCTCAAATTACACTCAACAACCATTCCGGGCAAAAGTTTCCCGGTTGAATTATCAATTAATATTCTTGCAAAAACAACTTGATTTCCATCAAGAATTTTAACTTCCTTGCTGATCGAGAATATCTTTCCTGCAACTGTAAAATCATCTTTTTGCAGTTCAATATTAAGCAAGAAGCCAACTTCAATTTTGTCCATATCAACTATACGAATCGGGGTGTCTAAAATTACTTTGTCTGTTTTGAAAACAGTTAGCAGAGTATCGGACGAAAACTTTTGATCTGCTACACCATCTATCGGTGATGTAATATAAAGTTTTGATGTTCGTTCTTTTATAAATTGCAGTTGTCTGGCAATTGTTTCCATCTGCAAAGAAATAATAGCCGCTTCTTGCGGTTTAACACCAGTCTTTAAAGCGTCGAGTTTCGATTTATAAATCTGCACGTCAATTTCTAGTAACCGGTATTCCCATATGTGTGTCTCAAACTCCTCTTGCGAAACTAGATTTTTATTGAAGAGCTGTTGATATCTATCGTAGATAATTTTTTTCTGTGCAACTCGAGATTTAGCTAACTCTAGATTAGCTTCTGCTTCATTTATCAGCTCTTCCTTTTCTCCAGTTGTTTGAGACAACAGATTTGCCTTAGCAATAGCAAGTTCTCCTTCAAGAGAAATGATCTTTTCGTTAAGCTGGCTCGACTTAATGACAGCGATTGTATCACCCTTAGCAATTTTATTTTTCTTACTCAGAACATCCGTAAATGTAAACGAAACATCTTCGCCTCTATCAAACTGAATTGTTTCATTGCCGCTTGACGTACCGGTAATATAATCAACAACAATAGAGCTTATCTGGCCGGAAGTACCTCTACTAATTATCCAATTATGCGTAGGCTGAACTTGAGCGAATGCATTCATGTTGTTGCTCACGAAAATACTTCCGCCGAAGATGAAAAAGAAGAGTAGAACGCATGCAAATAATATTGCTACAAGAAATTTTCTATTCATAAAAAAAATATATCAATATTTTGTTGTTAAAATGAATTTCAATGTTCTCAATAATTAGACGACAAAGATATAATTTGTTTGCGTATTATCTTAAAATATAAGACGCAAAAATTTTTTGCTCCTAAATTTTGCAAACAGTCGCTGCATAAAATATGCGCTGTCAAGATTCAAATTTGGATGTAACCTTTAGTTGAAAGTTTAAGTCTTTCCTACTTATGATGCCTATGCTTTATTAATTTAATAAGTCTTTATTAGCTTCATAAACTTGCAAAAGTACAAGTATATGCAAATGAACGATTTAAGCCCCAATAGCCGTTTTTTAATTTCTACGTTATTGGCATAATTTCTGGGATAACTTGAGGTTAGTCCATTTAAGAGGAAGCATGAAAGCCAACAACGTAGTAAAATTAATAGCAATATTATTATTCTGGATTCTATCACTAATCGCAATAGATGCGCAACCAAGAATTAATTTCAACAATCAGAATTTGTTTATGAGCGGAACCAATGTTGCTTGGATCAACTTCTCAAACGATTTTGGTCCCAGCAGTATGCAAATTTCCAGTTTCAAAAATTATTTTAAGCAGTTTAGTGAAGCTGGCGGAAATTCAATCCGTATTTGGATTCACACTACGGGATCTAACTCTCCTACTTTTTCAGCTGATGGAATGGTTACCGGACCCGGAACCGGAACTGTTGATGATGTAAAAGCAATTCTAGATGCTGCCTGGGAATATAAAATTGGATTGATGCTCTGTCTTTGGTCGTTCGATATGCAGAGCAAAACAAATAATACCAGCTTGTTAGCTAAGACAAAAAAAATTCTAATGGATTCGGTTGCCACACGATCTTATATTAATAACGCATTGATTCCAATGGTTCAAGCTGCCAAAGGACATCCGGCTTTATTAAGCTGGGAAGTTTTTAATGAACCGGAAGGAATGAGTGTAGAGTTTGGATGGAAAAGTATTACAACAACAGAAATCCCGATGTTCAATATTCAACGGTTTACAAATATGGTAGCCGGTGCAATTCATAGAACCGATCCCAACGCAAAAGTTACAAATGGCGCATGGTCTTTTTATGCTATGACTGATATGAATTACTTATCAAAGGTTTCTCCAAAACTATTATATGACGGACTTTCAACCGAAGAGAAGACAACGATTCAACGGAAGATAGAGGAGAAGTATGGTGTTTATCTCACGTTCGATCAAATTAAAGAGGACTTTGTAAAAAGTTTAGCTAACTCTAACTACTACCGCGATGATAGATTAATTGCTGCCGGTGGTGATCAGAAAGGTACATTGGATTTCTACTGCGTTCATTATTATGCCGGCAATTTTGGAACGGGACTGTCTCCATTCCATCATCCTTATAAAGACTGGGGATTAGATAAGCCGCTAATCGTAGCAGAATTTAGAGTTGAAGATTCGCACGGGATTAAATATCGAGATTTATATACTAACTTAATTCAGAATGGTTATGCCGGAGCCATGACCTGGCATTGGGATTACCCAACCGATAATGCGAGAATTAGCGAGCAGATGAAAATTCTTTATCAAAATTATCCTTATGATGTTGTTGTTGCACCTAAAAGCGGTGTAATATATTCATTTACAGCAAATGCAATTGTTATAAATAAGGGGGAAACTGTTACACTTGATTGGAAAGCTTCGGTCGGTTCCACAGTTAAATTGGATGGAGAAACCGTTGAATACAAGGGAACGAAAGTTATTAATCCCACAACAACAAGTACGCACACGCTTACCGCATCCGGAGAATTAAACACAGCGAAATCTGTATTTATAGTAGTTATTCCTTCCGGGAAAATTATTTCCTTTAGTGCTTTACAAAATCCGGTTGCTGCGGGTGAAAGCTCTACTCTTGTTTGGGAAACTTCTCCGGGTTCCATTGTAACAATCAATGGGCAATCAGTTGCGGAAGATGGTTCGTTGGAGGTTAAGCCGCTAACTAATCCATCAGTTTACACATTAGAGACTAAAGGAGAGATTTCTGAAAAATCTATTGTTGAAATAACTCTTGTCCCGGCTGGAGAAGTAAACCGTGCTATGGGAAGAACAGTTACAGCTTCTTCAGTATTGGAAAACTCCATTGCAAATACTCCCGATTTAGCTGTTGATGGAAATTATTTCACTAGCTGGACAAGCGAAAATTTAGAGCCGCAGTGGATTCAGATTGACTTAGGCAAGAGTTTTAATATTTCTAAGATAGTTCTGTTTTGGGGAACGTCGTATGCAAAAACATACCGTATTGGCGTTTCAAATGATCTTGTAAATTGGACTTTGCTCAAAACTTCTACAACCGGAGCCGGAGGATATGAAGAGTTAACAAATCTTACGGTGAAGGGAAGATATTTTAAAATGTTTTGCGACAAGAAGGGAACAAGCGCATACTTTTCGGTTAACGAAATTGAAATTTACGGCACACCGGTTTCAACAGATTTGGTAGAAGAAAAGATTGTTTCTTGTATTCATGTTGATTATGCTTCATTAGTGTATTGTTGAATATTAGTGTAAGGTAAAGGGTCAACTAAATTTTCTCTTATAGTTAAGCTTGTATTGGTTCAGCGTGAAATGGAATTTGTGTTTAGTTAAGTAAGGTAAAAAATCAGATACCATTTTTCAACTCGTAACGAGCTAATTGTAATTTGGTATTTCTT
>CAZEDR010000055.1:0-15153 GCA_964510975.1 uncultured Melioribacter sp.
GTATCTCCTTTACTACTTGCTTTTCCATAACATCCCAACAAAAGAATTGCACTTAAAGTTTAACAACATTAATTCCCAATTTCTTAAGAAGATCGCCTAAAGTCCTCTGTTCATCTGCAGTTAACACAGCCATGTACTTCGCAATCTGCTCAGCATGTTCAACAAAGACTTTATCAAAAAGATCTTTTCCTTCTTGTGTTAGCTGAACTAGAATGGCGCGTCTATCTTCTTTGCTGTGCGTTCGTTCTACAAAGCCAAGCTTCTCAACATTGTCCAAAACCAAAGTCATGTTTCCGCCGCTGGCAAGCATTTTATTGCATATTTCACCCACCTTTAATGGTCCCAAATGACCTAGAACCTCTACAACAGCAAACTGCGGCTGCGTTAAGCCAAAAGCCCTTATGCTCTCGGCGGATTTCTTATTAAATGAAGTATACGCACGAGCTAACTTAACCCAGGTTGAAAGCGCTAAATCAGCTTTCTTGCCATATTTTTTAGTTGTCTTCATATTTTATCACTAATTAAATTATTACGACATCAAAATAATTATTGCCGGACGGTTTGTCAAGTTGAGCGATAAAAGCTAAATTTGTTACAAGAGAAAGGATTGATAATGCCTCAAGTTGATGTTAAATACTTTACGCCGCGTGAAGCGCAGAAAACTTTGCCGCTGGTTAAACAGATTGTAAGAGATATTCTTGCAAATGCGAATCAGATAAAAATTATTGCCGAATCAATCGGCGAAGATTTTGAAGAAAATCCCGAAGTAAAAACACTAACGGCACAGATACATAGTTTTATGCGTGAACTTGAAGAACTTGGATGTACTTACAAAGATTGGAATTTTGAAATTGGATTAGTTGATTTCCCCTCTATGATAGATGGAACCGAAGTTCTGCTTTGCTGGAAAAGTGACGAAGAGAATATCCGTTATTACCATGGTTTGTTAGATGGGTTTCCCGGAAGAAAACCCATCCCGCAAGAATATTTATAATTTAGCTTCTTCTATTCTAAATGAGTGTGTAATCTCAACAGCTTTTTGAAGCATCGCGGTTACACTGCAATATGTCTTCTGCGAAAGCTCAATTGCTCTTTCTACAGCTTCTTTAGGAATATCACTTCCGTAAAAAACATATTCCACATTTATCTTAGTATAAACTTGAGGATGAGTTTCTTGCATTTCCGCTGTTAAATTAATTTCGAAACCATCCACATTAATTTTTTTCTTTTTCAAGATTACGGCAACATCACTCCCGGTACAGCCGCCTAACGCCAACAACAAGAGTTCTTTGGGGCGCGTTCCGGCATTGCTTCCTCCAAATTCTTCCGGCCCATCCATAGCAACCCAATGGTTTGAATCGGCTTTTCCCATGAAAGTTACACCTTTAATATGTTTAACTACTGCTTTTTTCTCTGCCATGTCTAATCCTTAATATTTTTTATAGTTAGATGTTTTACAGTGAAGAACGATTCTTGAAATTAATCTTGCATTTTTTTTGTTTTATATAAACCACCTCGGTTGTAGATTGGAATAGTAAAATAAGAGAAAAAATGAAACAAGCAACAATAAGCAAACACATAGATATTTTTGGTTTTCCAATGGATCTAGGGGCCGGAAGGCGCGGCGTTGATATGGGTCCTTCGGCTTTACGTATTGCCGGAATAGAACAACAACTTGAACGACTCGGTTACGATGTTACAGATCATGGTGATGTGTTCATCAAAAACCAAGAGCGGCAAGTCGTTAAAAATCCTAAACTAAAATACCTAGATGAAATTGTCCGTACCACAGAATTACTTGCGAAGAAAGTCGAGAAGTCGCTTGAGTGTGGAAACTTTCCTCTTTGTATAGGCGGAGATCATTCTATGGCAATTGGAACACTTGCCGGAGTTGCGGCTCACTGCAAAAAACAAAAGCAAGAGCTTGGCTTAATATGGATTGATGCGCATGCTGACATGAACACGGACGAAACAACTCCATCGGGAAATATACATGGAATGAGCGTAGCCACATCCCTTGGGTTAGGAAGCAAAATGCTTTCCGGTATTCATGGCATTACACCGAAAGTAAAACCTCAAAATGTTGCATTCATTGGAATACGAAGTCTTGATGCTGACGAAAGAGAAACAATAAAAAAATTAGGAATGAAAGTTTACACGATGACGGAAATTGACCGTAAGGGAATTAATTTCATCATTAACAAGATTTTAAAAGATTTGAAACCGCGGGTGCAACATATTCATGTTAGTTTTGATGCAGACAGCATTGATCCATCTATAGCGCCGGGAGTTGGTACACCGGTTAGCGGCGGTTTGAATTACCGTGAAGCTCATTTGCTAATGGAAACAATAGCCGAATGCGGATGTATGTCGTCGCTCGAAGTTGCGGAAGTAAATCCAATTCTTGACTCGCGAAATAGAAGCGCAGAAATTACTGCGGAGTTAATCGCATCAAGTTTGGGCTTGCGAATAATGTAGGAATTAGTTCCTCATCATATAACTGGATCAGTAATTCCTTGCCGGAATAATTCAAAAGACAGCCACCAATCTAATTCTCGTAAATCAATGGTTCCCGCATTTCCTTTCGAAATTGCTGCCGAAAGGCGCAATAGTTTTGGATAATCATAGAACCCGCAATCCTTAACCATGGACGAACTAACCGTATCTTGAATGTAAGTGGCAAGTGAATTGATGAGGTTCGCCTGACTTTTGTCTTCAACCTTATTCAACTTTAATTTTTTATTTACTAGTATCCAGAGCCGGGATTGAAGAGTATTTAAAGAAAACGGATGAGTTATATTTCCCTTTGCCAGAGGATACTTTTCAAGTGCGCTATAATTGTTCTTAATTATTTGACGGAAAAGATTTCCATTTTTCCGATGCGCTAACGGCACACTAAAAAGTTTTTTTAACACGCTCGGCTGAATAAAAGGCATGTAACTAAAAACCCAGCTATCCAAATGAATTTGCGCAGATGAATAATAGTTGGCTAATCGAGTCTTAATAGAAAACAAATCCATCCAATTTTCTAATCCGATCCCCTTGTAATTTGGTAAACTCTTTATCAGCGCTTCTAATTGTTCGACACATCCGGCAAGCAATTCTCTGTTTATTTCTTCTGTAAAAATATTTGCTCGGGGGATTTGCAAATAAGGAACAATACTTTGAATGTTTCTATTTATCAGCTCGTTTTTACCTCTTACAAGTAAGCGATTTAAAAATTCCCTTCTCCAAATTTCTCCAAATCCACCATCAATAATTACTTCATCCCTACCTATTAATTTTTTATAGTTTCTTAATTGCTGATATCCAGAAACAGCGTTGTTTACGTTGGTTTGAGACACGTATTCCTTAAGTTCAGATAGGAACTGATCAATATTTGGTAGATCCATATCGATTTTTTCGTGTTCAACTCCGGCATCAGCCGAAATATGCCGGGCTACTGTAGAATCAGGATGATTGTAATTTCCAAAAGTATGTGTGTACCAATTCTTGTTTCCGGTTTTAAGTAAGTAGGATAACATAACACGTGAGTCCATTCCACCGGAGAGACTCAGCGATATTCTTTGGTTAACTTCATTCGGAAATGTAATAAGCTCCGAGAAGTAGTTCGAAACTTCTTCTATGCAATCTGTCCTGGTTTCAATCAAAGGCAGCCAATCATATTTTTGAATCGTTACTTCATAATTTCTTCTACTAATTGAAACGCTGGCTCCGCCGCAAACCATTTCGATATTATTGAAAACACTATTAGTAGAAAGTTGATTGATCATCAGCCAACGACTACCAAACTCTTTAAAATTAACTCCTCTCCGGCATATTTTAGAAAGCCAATCCCCTCTAGTTGAAAAAACAATGCAATCGTTGGATAGTTTTGCGAAGTATATATCCCTTAGCCCCAACACATCTGTAAACATTTTTACTTCACTTTGATTCCATCTAATACAAACAAAATGTCCATCAAGATTTCGATATTCACCATCAATTGAAATGTTCACCCAATCGGAAACACTCATGAAATCTTTTTTACCAACAGCTTTAATACCAACACCTACAGTAACAAAACTTTCGTTTGATGCGTTGCCTATCTTAAACAAACATGTTTTATTATTTCCCCCGGCAGCGATATAAAAATTCGAGTCCCTATATTCGGTAAGCTTATTCGCAGATAGAATTTCAATTTTTTTCAGCAACTCAACAGAGCATTGTCCAATTGCACCAATAATCCAGCTCATCTATAATCCTACTCTATGTTAATTTATTTATTGCAGTGGGGAGTTCTTTGTTAATAAACCCCTACAAGAATGTAATCGTTTAACAGCAACTTAAATTTTAGTTTTATCGTATGCAACAATGCTGTTTGCAAGGCGAATGCCTGACGAGTAAGTATTTTTACTAACCGTTTTCACCGGTTAATCGGGCTATTTGTAGTAAATAGAATCTAAGGAGGTCTTGCTGCTTAGAGGTTAGTGCTTGCTCTTCAATTTTGATAATTCTCTCCGCTTCTTTCAAAGCGCGAATAATGTTTATTGGTACTTCAACCATTTCTTGAGAAACCACCGAAAGATATTCCATAGCCGCCGCCAAAAACTGATGCATGTTTTCATCTACTGATGCTTGCGAAATATTCGGCATTTGCGGCGCTTTCACCTTCTTTGAAGAAAACATATTTTCTTTAGAAGAACTGTTTGCCGAAAGCGAGTGAAGCGCAATTGCAAGCTCAACAAAACTGGCTACTCTTTGAAATACCGGCTGTTCAAGTAAATTCCAAATTCCGGCGCGCCACTTTCTTATTTGCAGAGGCATCGAAAGTAGAATTTCAATTTCACTCCGCCAAGTTTTTTCTATCATTCCGTTTATCTGAGCAAGTAGTTTTTCTATACTAGTGTTAAATAAATCTGGCTGCAGAAGGACAGCAATATCGGCCCGGAGAGTGGGAAGCAGATCAACAATAAATTTATCTTTCTCAAAGAAATCATTTACATCAATTCCATGGCGGCGTAAAAGCTCCCGCTGAAACAGAGGTAAATATTTCGTAATCGCATCAATGTCTTCTCTTAAAGCAAGCAAGGCAGAGTTGCCGGCGGGGAAAGCTTTTTCAAGTTTATTTAGATAAACCAAATCAACATCGTGATAAATCCGAAGCGTGTGTAAAATTTCATAAACCGGGAGGTTAGGTAAAATTCTATCTGCGATTAAAGAAGTAGAAACTCCTTCAGTAAACTGCTTTTGCGAGAACGAATCTAACGCACGGAACAATCCGGTTGTTAACTGATTAATTCCAAGCACAACTGTTTGTGATTGATTGTGTGAAATTGCCCGCAGCAGACTTCCGTATTTTGAAAATGGAATTGTTCCGGCAATCTTCTCTAAGATTTTTTGTCCTGCACTTCCGCCAACACCTTGTCCGGGACGAACAGTAGGTCTATCTCTAAGAGGAGGAGTTGTTCTTCCGATGAAATAAGAAATTATGTGAATCCCTACAACATCTTCTTCTCGACCGTAAAGAATCTGCCGGAAATTTTCTGTTAGAATCGGAAGAAACTCATCGAAGACTTTATCTTTCTTTCCAATAGTTAATCGCTCAAGCTCTTTTAAGCCGCGGTTTCTAAACTGCAAACGTGTTTCAACAATTGGTTCGCCGGCACGGTGAATTTCAGTTTCATAAAATTTTTGCGATTCGCGAACATGATACAGCAGTTGTGCATAATCTTGAACCGGCAGGTAGCGGAGTTTTTCCGAGATGTTGCTTTGAAAAGTTCTTAAATCGCCACCGGCAAAAACTCCAATAAGCGGAGTGGTTGCATACTCCGTACTTTTCTTTGTGGATTCTTGCAGATATGCTGAAAATCTTTTTGCTGAATCATTCGATTGAATAAACGCACGCGTACCGGCAACCGTGTTGTAATAACCGCCTTGTCTTTGCATTGGCTCGCCGCTCCCCATTTTCATTCTTACTCTTCCTATCAAGCCATGCTCGGCTAACCAAGTAGTAACTTCGTGTTTAGCTTCTTTATAAGCGCTCATTCCGGCAGCTTGACCAATTTGCTGACTCAAATCTGAACCGGCAACAAAAACTTCAGTAATGATTTCCGTAAAGCGCTCGCTTGTTTCTTGGTTCAATCTTCTACTCTGTAAAGAATACTCCCAGATTTTATTTAAGAAGCCGCCAATTTTTTTGACTGAATCTAAATCTTCAAAAAGAGGAACGCTCCAAACGTTTGGAATATTTGCATCCGGTTTGTCTCTAAGAATTTGTTCCCGGCTAGCGCGGAGTTTTCTTTCAAGAGAAATAAGCGCATCCGGCTTTGTAGACATACTGATCTGCAACGCCATAACCATTCCCGGATTACCGAACTTTCCGGAAATTTCATTTATCTCATTAATGTTGTGAACCGTTGTATCAATAGCAAAAGGATCCTGGTTAGTAATTAATTTTTGATGAATGCGCGGAGTAATAATAAAGCGTTTTAATAAATCTCTATATGTTCCGGCTTCAATCATTAGCTCCGGATTAGAAATATTTTTTTGAATCGCCGGAATTAATTCTTTAAGAGTTTTTCTAATCTGCTTATTCAGTGAAAAATAATATTCGAGTGTATCGCGGCGTTGCTTGCGGAGATCGAGCATTTTACGTTCAAGTCTATCGTTATGATGCCACAAGCTTGTAAGCGGATCTTGCGCTATATGAAGCTTCATTCCAAACTGACGAAACTTTCCAGCTTTTATGTTAAATGGAAGAATTCCGCGGTAACGTTTTTCCAACTGATGTGTAAGCGAGTTAATCTCATTAAATAATTCTGTAAAACGGTTATTGTTCTTAGGAAGCTTTTCAATTTCGCTGATTATTCCAGAATCAATCTTCATTGATTTATCATGCTTATGTAGCAGTTGCACTATTCTTGCTTGACGGACAACGTTTTCAATCAGTACAGCCGCGACTAGGCGGTGCCCTTGTCCGCTTGGTCTGTTACTTCCATCCCAATCGCCCCAAAACGAAAGAAATGTTTCAAACGGTTGATCTGAATAAAGTGAAGAAAAATTTTCTGCTGTAATTATCGAATTCAAATCTAAAATCAGCTCTTCCGATTCTTCGTTCGAGACGATAGCAACATTCAGCCCGAGATATTCTTTTACCAACTCATCGCGAAGTAAATCGAAGTAGCTTTGCGGAATTTCTCTGCCGCGAATTAATGCTTCAATAATTTTTTCAAATGTCCATTCAGCTTTAAGTGCATACATTTGAGTAGGATGAACTGTACGGTCATACATTCTATTCTTAAACGCGTTTTCTCTTCTTGCTAAATCATCTCTGTAAAATTCACGTTCCAAAACTTTAGCAAGGCTTTTCCCTTTGTCCGCATTGATTACATCAGCCAGATCAGAAATTAAATTTGTCCGCTCAAAAAAGCGCTGCTTGAAAAGCAAAAGTCTTTCCGGCAAATATTCTTTTTCAATCTTGTTTTGATTTGAAAGCTCACCGTTAAATTGACTTGTATATTTATTTACAGCTAAACCAAAATCGTATTTTATATTCTGCTCAACTTTATTCCAGCGCGATGCGTAATCTACTTTGCTTTCCGTTTTCTTTACTGTGAGCGGAGTAACTGCAAATTTTTTTCTGTTATAATGCGCTGCTTCTTCCGCAATCATTCTATTCAAATCAATTAGAACTCTTCTTGTTTTACTTAGAAGCGTTTCCGCATTATCCGTTCCGCCAAGCGTTAAACGGAATGTTTTTCTTCCGGCTTCAAATCCTTTTTCTGTACGTGCAAAAGTTGATAACGGAACAAGACCAATTCCTTGCCGTGCGAGACCGGATGCAAGCCAATCTAATGAAAGCCCGGCCGGAAGCTTGTTAATTATCATTTGCGGATACATACTTCCCTTAGGCGGTTTGATGTAAATATCAAACCGGTTCCGAATATCGGGAAGAATTTCTACTGCTTCTGCCAATGCAGCATTTCTTTCTTTGAAAATTTTATTGCGAAGACGCCAGTAAGCATTAACTGTTTCAACTTTGTTTCTATAGAAAAGATAAGTTAGAAATATCGCGCCGATATTTAATTCTATTGTTGAAAGAATCGTTTTGTACTTAGCTGCTTTTTCGGGATGGCGGATTTCTATTACAGAAAGACGCGCACCGGCAAGCGAATCTGTTTTAGAAACAGAATGAACTGTAATTGCGTAGTTTGCTTCTTCCTCTGTTAGATAACCCTCTTCAACTAGTTCATCGGTTAACTGGCGAATGGTTTTAATTACATCAAGTGAATCTTTTGGCGCAACATTCTGATAGGAAAGGTCATCAAGAATAAAAATTTTGTTTCCGAGCAGCCATTTTAATAATCTTTTTAATTCAACTTTGTTGAATTCTTGTCCGGTTGCGTTGTGCGGATTGTTGAGCGCAACTGCTCCGTAGTTTCTCCAGTTCGCATCTTCCGATAATTTGGTTTTTACTGCGCTTATAATTCCATCAACATCCAATTCGAATGAATCGGTTAGCGGAACAACGCTTACCTTTGGAAAACAATGCTCGTAAGTCCAGCTTAAATCCGGGAAAATTACTTCTGTAATTCCGCAATGAAACCCCAGCAATCCCAAACCGGTTCTTGATGAACCGCTAATTACAAAGCAATTTTTACTTCTATATTCCGGATGATGATTTAAAAATGCATGGAGAAAACTATCCACTAAATCTTGATTAAAGTCTTTCAAATGAATTGATGAGGCTAACTTGCTCAGCAATTCATTTGCTGTGCGTCCGGCAAATAAATCATACTTGAAAACATTAGTGTGCTTACGGGATTTTGTTATAAGATTATTTGTTCTCTCATGAAGCGATTCCATTATTTCGCCCAATCGTTCGCTTTTACCGGATATTAACTTTCCAAATTTTTCTTCGTAATTCTTAGCGTGTTCCCCAAAGGCTTTTTCATTTATGCCATTGGAAATGTAACCGTCGTATTCGGTTTCAATTGTAATCTTTGGTTTGTTCGGGTTATCGTACTTTTTTAGTAAATCATTTTTTAGAATGAAAGAAAGCAATTCAATTTCAGACGCTGAAGGAGTTCCCTTTAGCTGGAAGTGAATTGTTTCGATGATTTCAATAAAATCCGGGTTGCCGGCAAAGAACATAGTGGAAAGATTTTTCAAATCCGGCGAGAAAATTCCGGCAGTTAAAATGCGGAGAACGCGATTCATCATTTTTGCTTCGCGTGCAAGAGATAAATGATTTGGAACGTCGTTCGCTTCAACGAAAAATAATGGTAGCTGCAAACTTAACTGGCGCAGTTCTCTTCGAACTTCTTCTTTTGTGTTTTTTCCGAGAACAAGAAAAGAGGGAGTAGTTACTGCATTTTTTAATTCGTCTTTAAGTTTTTGAATTAATTTTTCTTCTTCATCCGGCAAAAAATGAAACACAAGAGATTGAAAAGTTGTAATGTGCGCCGGAAGCGAAATGCCGTACAAGAATACATTAGCAGGTTTGTAAATTAAAAAATTCGAAAGTGCGTGAAATAAAAGCCGGAGCGCTTCATTAATTCCGCCGGTTGCAATTATAACTTCTCGCCTTCCCGTTTTTTCGCCAAGATCGTAAGCAAGCGGTTCTTGCTGATTCTTAGTCAGCCATTCGTTAAAATATTTTATTAAAAAATTGGGAGCGTTTTTATTAAATCCACCGCGCGGCGTGTAAGGCGCACTTTTCTTGATCAGATCACGAAAAAATTCCAATTCTGCTTTTGCATTTTCTTCCAAGTCTAATTCGGAAATGAATTCATCAAGACTATCTTCGGTTAACTCATCACTAGTAATATCAACGCCCAAAATCATTCGCAGATATGCAGAAGAAAGCTGCACATCTTGCACAGGATTACCGATATGAAAGTTGACGCGCTCTTCAGGCGGAACAGGCGATGAAGCAGTCGCTTCGCTAATTTCCGAAACTGTTGCCGCTTTTACCGACTTAATCGCAAAGTATTCTAATGGATCTTTTTCGCTTATCATTTACCTAATCACCGAAACTATTTATCATCTTTCTTCTTTGCGGGTGGATTAACAGATTTCTGAATGAAGTTTTGAAATACATTCAGTAAATCCGACCCTTGGGAAATTTCGCTTGGAGAAAGATTAACAACTGTGCGCGCATTCTTTAATGATTGGCTTGCTTCCGCTAAGCGCGCTGCTTGCGGAGAAAGAATCAACAGCTCGGGATTGTTTTTTAGCAACTCTAATTCTTCTTTTTCGAAATCGAGATTTAGTTTCTTCCGCTTCAATTCTTCCTTCATGCGTTTATCAGCAAGTTCAGATTCTTTATCCAGCTCAGTGCGTCTTAAATCAAATCTTTTCAATTCAAGTTCGTTTTCTAAGAATGCAATTTCTTCATCTGCTTTCAATTTTGCTTTTGCTGCTGTAATTCTTGCCTTCTGATTAAGCAATTCTGTCTGTTCCAATATTCTTGCCGATTCTTGCTGGCGGATCGCTTCAGCTATTTTTGTGTCAACTACTTCAAACGACTGAACAGAAATCGAAACTATATCTAAACCGAAGTTCTCTTTGCTGATGCCAACTTTGTCTGTGAGGTAATTATAGATTTTCTCAGAAGATAATTCTTCAATTTCATATTTCTCTGTAAACTCTTTAACTAAACTTTGCAATACCGTTTCGAATTCTTTGGCGGCGTTTGTAACCGCGCTGGAATTCCAGCCGCCGACTTTAATCAATTGGGCAACGTTTGATGTTGACAACGAAACCGCGACGGAGAGTTTCACTTTAATATCCAGATTTCCTTTCGCGCTTGATTCAACCGTTAGCTGCATCGATTTGGTTGTCTTGGGAAGAACCAAACTGAAGTCCTTCGGGTAAAAACGTGCGGCTTGCAAACGAATCTTTCCGTTTGCTTCACTCAATACAAGCTGATCGGGCTTTCTTAATCTGTATTCGTAAAGGAATACAACAATCGCTACTAGAATTATTATACCAAACCACATAGCTATAGCTCCTACTAATTTATTTCATCAATTTTAATCTTTGAATGCTTCGCTGCAGAGATTGCAGCTGCTCATGTAATAACCGGTGCTAAACGGCAGATATTCAACTAACACAATTCAATTGTTTTTGAACTGCTTTGTTCCACTCGTTCGCTTTTGGCGAATCTATGTGAAGTTATGTTTACTTGATTGCTATTGGATATGTTTTGATTAGAATTGTAACGCAATCAAAATCGCAATTGAATTTAATATTTTTTTTAGAATAATATTAGTCCCGATGCAATTTTGGCCCCATTCTTCGCTCTTCTTGTCTATTTTTCATAAATTAGCCGCCGGTTGAATTTAATTTTGATATAAGAAACTAACCGGATTCTATTATCGTTAGCTAATAATTATGGAAGAAAAGAATCTACATAACGAACTCTTCGGAGATCAGCCGGAAATTGCAGTTACGGAACTTGCAGCCAGAAGATTTCAGCGATCCGGAGATAACGTAATAATCGCTGGCGTATGCGCCGGTATTGCCAAATATAGCGGCAAAGAACCGGCAACTGTTCGTCTGATTGCCATGCTATCTTTGTTGCTCGGCGCGTGGATGATTGTTACTTATTTAATTGTAGCTCTTCTACTTCCAATAGGCAAGCACAATGAGTCCATTTCCGAAAATGAAATTGACGAAATAAACAAAGACAATTTCAGAACGGTGTTAAGCGGGTTGCTAATTGTAATCGGATTCCACTTTGCACTTGTCGAACTTGGAATATTTACTTCGTCCCGGCTGATGATTCTGCCTAACAGCTACATGTTTCCATTAGCAACTGTAGCCGTGGGTGTTTTTTTACTTACAAACAAAATTCCTAGACTGAATACAAATTACATTTACAATAATGAATTCTACAGAACACAAAACAACAAGTATCTTCTAGGTGTGTGCGGAGGAATTGCGAACTATCTGAACATAGATTCTTTACCGCTCAGAATTATATTTCTTCTTCTCACCGGCTTAACACTTGGCTTATTCGGCATTGTTTACATTAT
Organism: uncultured Melioribacter sp.; assembly: GCA_964510975.1. GTDB lineage: Bacteria > Bacteroidota > Ignavibacteria > Ignavibacteriales > Melioribacteraceae > Stygiobacter. The sequence continues at coordinate 12,024 of CAZEDR010000055.1, forward strand.
AATTGCGTTCACTACCAAACAAAACTCTACCTCGACATTTACCAATGAGTAAAAACCTATTCGCGATATCGTTGGTTATACTCGGGGCGGGGCTGCTGCTCATCTGGAGCGGTATATTAGTTTACGATCCGGAAATGCTGTTTGGAATCATTCTATCGGCGCTCGGAATAAGTAATACAAACTTTTCTTTCCGGAACGGCAACAGAAAAATGATTGTTCTTTCAACAATCCTCTTTTTGGTTGGAGTGGTGTTAATTGTTAAGAACACATACGAAATTGTTGATACGCGCGGATTGGTTCTCGTCTCTATTCTATTTATTTCCGGCGCATCTTTTCTAATTCTTTTTGTTGATAACGTTAAGCAAAAAACGTTTTTGTACAGCGGACTCGGATTAATCTTAGGGAGCTATTTCTCGATAACCGTGCTTCGCAGATTCGGTTTATTCGATTGGCTTAAAACAGTTGGGGATTTTCTGGAAATATTCTGGCCGGTAATATTGATAGTTCTTGGCCTAAGTATTTTCATCAAAAAGAAAAAATAATATTAGCGTACTCTTCTTCTAAGGTTAACATTATCAACCGACGACAAAACTGTGGCCGAAGGTGTTGTAACTCCCGCTCCATTTTCCACTGTAATTTTATAAGATGAAATTTGTTCCTTCGGCAAAAATGGGAACGATGTAATTTTTATATACTCACTATTAACCGGTTGATATGTTCCCAGTGAATAGGACTGCCCTTTATTCTCAATCCATAACTGAAAAAACTGCCCGTTCTGAAACGCCGGCATATTTCTAAATTGTATCAGCCCTTCTTTTTCGTTGAAAGATAGTAGAACTTTTGCTGAGGCTTTAACATTAAGATCCGCACTTGTTAAGTTAAACACACTAATATCTTTGTAATTAAAAAACTCTACTAACGAAGAATTGTTTCCAACAAAATTATTTGCGTTGGCAACTTGACTTCGCATAGCGTTAATTTCGTTTTGCAGATCCTCTAGCCGGGAATTTAATTTTTGATTTGATAAGAAAACAAAGTAACCGAGAACGGTTATCAGCAACAAAGAAATAATTAAACCTATTATTGGTAATATGCTGGATGAACCTCTATTATCTGTCACTACCGTCACTTCTTCTGTTATATGTTTTGTATTTAATTTCGGTTCATCAACTTCAATCGGTTTTAAGATTTCGGTTTTGGGCGCTACCGGTGCCGGAGTTGTTACTCTAGGTGTTTTCTTTCTTTTTATATTTTCGTCGGCAAATGTGTTGGAGAACTCTTCCTCTGCAAAATGAAATGCTGATTTTGAGTCGGTTTCTTTTGTTCGATATGTAGGTGTTGTAGGCTGCGACTTTACTGTAGGAATTGCGGTTGTTTTAAAAGCTGCTGGTGTTTGCACAGTTTGGCGCAGATTAGTGCTTACAATCGTATTCCGTTCATTTATAATTTTTGCTTTTATTTCATCCTTCATACCGATTAGTTTTTTCGCAACCATATCTTTAATTGCGGGATGCGGTTTTTCCAGATCGAGTATTACCGGAATCATCGAAATAATATTTTGTAGTTCGCCGAGTTCTCCTTCCGGCAGATCGCCCCCTTCTTGCATATAATCTTTGAACTGAACGAAGTTCTGTTTATCCATACAGCCTACTGCATAGGCCGCAACCATTTCATGAAGCGCTTGATCGGCCATCATTCTCTCACCAAGAAATCCCGTAAACTGTGTAACGCGTTCATTACTTTACTGCGGACTGTTTCAATTGGAACATTCAGCTTGTCGGAAATTTCATCAACAGAATATCCTTCATAATAGGCAAGATGCAAAACATACTTCTGCGTATCGGTTAATTTTGCCAAAGCTCTTTCAATTTTCGGCTTAATTAAGAATGCCGTTTTGAAATCTAAGCTATCCATATTTTTTTCAAACGTAGGAAGAATAAAATAATCTTCATATTCATCATCGTAAAGTTGAACAGTTTGTCCGGCAACTCTTTCGCGGCGCAAACTATCAACCGCTTTGTTTCTAGCAAGTGTTACAAGCCACGCATATACATTCCCGCTTTCAAAATTAAATTTGGCAATTTTGCGCCAAATGATAACAAACACTTCGGTTAAGATTTGTTCTGCCGTACCTTGATTTGGAGAGATCTTCTTAATTATAGTATAAAGAAGCGGTGAATACCTATCATACAATTCTTCAAGAGCGCGCGATTCGAACCGCGAAATCTCTTTCATTAACTCTAAATCTGTAAGATCTCTAAACTTGCTGGAATTCAAATGTAATTATCCATAATAACGATGAATCAAAAGTATGCTAACTGGGCTAAATTTGCAATTGATATTGCTGTCCGCAATCAGCTTTCAGCATTCAATTTTTATAATTTTGTGCAGAAAAACGGTTGTTCACTGACAGCCTACCGCTGAAAGCCGTGAGCTATTTTCTTATATTTGCGCCACTTAAAAAAAGTGAATAGAATATGACCTCAAACGAAATTAGAGAGCAGTTTTTAGATTTTTTCAAAAGCAAAGAACATAGAATTGTTCCTAGCGCTCCGGTTGTTCCGCACGGCGACCCAACTTTGCTTTTTACAAACGCCGGCATGAATCAATTTAAAGATGTTTTCTTGGGAAACGGCAACCGCGAGTACAAACGTGCCGCCGATACTCAAAAGTGTATCCGCGTTTCCGGCAAACATAACGATCTGGAAGAAGTTGGTCACGATACTTATCATCATACATTTTTTGAAATGCTCGGCAACTGGAGCTTTGGAGATTATTATAAGAAAGAAGCCATCGCCTGGGCGTGGGAATTACTTACTGAAGTTTGGAAACTTCCTAAAGAAAGAATTTGGGCAACTGTTTATAAAAGTGATGATGAAGCTCTCAACTTATGGAGAAGTGAAACAGATATAGACCCGGCGCATATTTTAAAATTTGCAGAGAAAGATAATTTTTGGGAAATGGGTGATACCGGTCCTTGCGGTCCATGCTCTGAAATTCACATCAACCTTAGTGATGATTTGAACGCGGGATATTTAGTAAATGCCGGTTCGCCGTTGTGCATCGAAATTTGGAATTTGGTTTTCATTCAATATAACCGGGACGAAAACGGAACGCTGCACGAACTTCC
>CAZEDR010000056.1:0-14934 GCA_964510975.1 uncultured Melioribacter sp.
TATTTAACAATTAACAATTATAACTGGACAAATATAATGAAATTATAATGAGAAGTAAGCAGATGGATATCCCTGCTCTGCCAGTCTTACAATACTAGCCGATCTTCAAAACTTGGTCTTAATCCATAAGCGATCTAATTCTTAACTCTTTGTCTTTATTTCCTTTTACTAACTCTAATTCTTTACGGAGTAATTCGACTCCCCCCTTTTTATCTCCTATTTGAATTTTTGCAAGCGCAAGATTATCAATATAATTTTCGTTGTTCGGAAATTTTTTGCATAGTAATTCCATGTATTTTATTCCTTCCTTCTGGTTTCCAGTAATTGATAAAAAGAAACCCAGCTCTCCAAGCAATTTGCTTTTCGTAGTGTCCTTTGAATAGGCCTTCCAAACTAAATCAAAGCCAGTTTTACTTTGTCCGGCCATGTAATAGCTAAAGGCTGTTTCTCTTATAACATCTTCGTTATCCGGAAATTTTGCCAGAATATCTTGATAAATCTTAAGCCCTTCAAATTGATTGCGCGTTATTGTAGACTGAACCATTCTTCCTGAACCGCCAAAATATGCTGAGTAGCATCTTGCCTTCATAAGATTAGCTTCTAAGGAATTTGGGTTTAGTTTTGTAGCTTTGTTAAAATCAGAAATCGCTAATTCTTTATTTTTTAGGACAAAATGCCACACTCCTCTTCCAAAGAGATAAATAAATTTATCATTATTATTGTCAATCGCTTCGTCAAAAAATTCAATATCATTGGAATTTCCAAGTAATTCACTTTTTCTTTCCTCTTCATTAAACCGTTTGCCCGGATTTGTTTCATCGAACATTTGGTTATTAAGTACAGCTAGATAAAATTTAGATGCTTGTTTCGTTTCAGAAAGTTTATTAGAGAACTCCGCATAATTCTTAGTCATACATAGCTTGCAATTTGCTAATCTTGTATAAGCGAGAAGAAAATTGGGGTGTTTTTCTTTTAGCTCTGCATATATTGCTGATGCACCTTTGAAGTCTCCACTTATAAACTTTTCGTCACCTAGTGATAGCATTTTTTCTTTTTCAGATTTGCACCCGGTCATTAACATCAACGGAAGAAACAATACTATAAATACTATTAGCTTTTTCATTTTTTCGCCATCCCTTTGTTTTTTCCTTCAGCTACAAAAGCTGGGTAATCAAACTTTTTTCCATTTGCGATTAGTGTTGCGCCCTTGTCTTTACTTCCGCTCACTCCACCCGGTCCCACATTTATAATTAACATACTTTCATTTTTCAACCTAACGCTTGCTTCATTCGTTTTCTCTATCGAGATAATTGATCGATCGGCTGCATCTAAGCGAGCGTATTTATAATCGCAACCACCGATCTTTACAATTGAGGAATCTTTGGCTATTACTTCTATCGTATCACCTTTCACTTCCCACATTTGGAGAGTTGCACCTTTTTGCACATTGATCCCCTCAAGTTTTCTTACATATAGCTTGATTAGCATGTAGTAGGGATAATTCGCCAAATTTACTTTCGATTCAATTTTAAGCTTGCCTTTTTGTTCAGCAATTTCCGAATACTTTGTTACCAGTAGATCTGGTCCAAATAATTTCAAACTATCCTTATCAGACTCATAAATCTGAAGCGTATATCCACCGTTTATTTCCAATTCATTTATTTGCGAGTATTTCTTTGTTATTTCAACAAACGTCTTTCTAATCGGCTGCGGCGTAAATTCTACAACTCTTGTTAATTTTATTGCCAGCGCCGCTGTTGCTACCAACAACAAAATAAACACAGCAATTAATATTTTATTTGTCAATTTCATTTTTACCTCAAGACTTAGTGTTTCGTTTAGCATAGCTTTCTTGCACTTCTTCTATGCCGATGTTTAACAAATCCATCATCTTAAAGACATTTTTTAGATCCACGTCAAAGAAATGTTTTATCATATAGTCAATAGTTTTCTCAAGTCCTTTTTCTGCCACAAAGAAACCTATACCGCGCTGGTTTACAATAATTTGTTTCTCCTGAAGCATTGCATATGTTCTCATCACTGTGTTCGGATTAACGGCAATTTCAATTGCCAAATCACGAACGGAAGGAATGCGCTCCCCCTCTTTCCATTTCCAGGAAAGGATATTCTCGCAGATGTAATCTCCAATCTGCAAGTAAATTGGTTGAGAGCCGCTAAATTCCATCTTTCACCTCAATTTCTCTTAATCTCATAAAGCCTAAAACCCAAAAGAACGGCGGTGCTAAATACGATACCACCCACTTGCTTATAGATTCTACTTCAGAATACACTCCACGCAGTTTATTAATTGATTGAATAGTAGGAACTTGGTTTTGTTCATTATTAAAACCACTATAGCCAATAGCCAAATACTCTTTCAGCTTCATTAAATCTACCAATCCAATTTCCTTTAGAACTTGTGCGAAGAAATAAATTATTGTCATCAGAGAGATGATTGATAGAATCGTTTTTGCTAGTTCCATCTTTCGGAAATAGACACTGCCAAAGAAAAAGATAGAATGAATTATTAAATAGCCTTGCAAATATTTCCAGTAATTCGGCTCTATTATCTTCCCGTAATTTGTCGGGTATCTTCCACCATTAAGAAAGTTTACTTGCATAGTGTTGATTGACAAAGCGAATCCAGCTAAAAAGCCAAACCCAATGGTGGTTAATAAGAATTTTGTTAAGTACTTTTCCAATGATGAGGATGGAAGCATCAAGTAGTCTATTTCTTTATCTGGTAAGTTCAAATCATAAAAAATAAATGCTGTTACAACCACGCAATATATTACTACTACTATGGGATAACTGTTATAATATCTCATAGTATGCTGATAATAACTTACGCTCTCCGGAGAATAGATGCCTTTTACATACGTTACTATCATACTCACCAAAATCATTGAGGTTGCGATAATCAGCAAGTTCATTTTGTTAAGAGAAAATTCTCTTACTATGGTTAGCCAAAGTCTTTTCAAGTCTAGCGTTTGGTTCATAACATCACCTCTGCTGTAAAAAGAGAATTCACTTTTTCGTGGTTTGCTGTAACCGCGTTAAATAACAATTCAATATCTATTTCATTTTCAATTCCATTGTTATTTATATTCAGTGCTGCATAACCACCAAGAGTGCTTTCGTAATAAATAACATTTTCTCCTTCCGGCATTTCCTTCTGTAAACTCAAGCTAATTCTTTCTTCTATAGCTTGTATCGTTTGGTTGAAAATAATTTTCCCTTTGTCGAGAATTAGGATCGGATCTATCAAGTGTTTCATATCCCTTACTTGATGTGTAGAGAATAGGAAAATTTTATTCTCATCAATTGATTCTGCAACCAATTTTCTGAAAACTGTTTTCGCCGGAATGTCTAATCCATTTGTCGGCTCGTCCAGCATAAGAACTTTTGTGTTCGCGGCTAACGAAAAAGCAAGCGCCAGTTTTTTCTTCTGTCCATACGAAAGAGAACTAATCTTTGAACCCGCCTCGATTTCAAGTTCAGTTAGAAATCGTGTGAATTTTTCTTTATCAAATCGATTATAGAAAGGAGAGTATACTTCCAGATACTCCAAAATTCTTAGCGGTGGCAAGTAACTGTTTTCTGGTAAGAAGATAATTTCTTGTAAGACACTTGGCTTCCTTTCTAATGTTTTCTCTCCTTCAAATAAGCAGCTTCCATTTTGAGGAAACAGTAATCCGGAAATCAATTTTAGGAGCGAAGTTTTTCCGGCCCCATTTTTTCCTAGCAGTCCATAGATATTACCAGCAGTTAATTCCAGATTGAAACCAAGAAATAGCGGCTCTTTTTTACGATAAGAAAAACACATTTCACTAATTTTTACCATTAAGCACCTCTGTTTTAGTGTACTATCTTTCTAATACACTTTAAACATACGAAGCGCTTTTGCTTTTGTCAAGGGAATTTTGGAAGATTAGCTACTCATCAGACTGGTTATAAAACGCATATTACGGCTTTTCGAATTTGAAATGATAATCTTAAGAACAGCTGTTAGAGGAACAGAAATGAACATTCCTACGATTCCCCATAGATAACCCCAAAGCAGCAAGGAAAGAAGAATTACTAATGGATTAAGACCAAGCCGGTCTCCAAATACTTTCGGCTCAATAATATTTCCAATTATATTCTGAACAACAATCAACACGGCGGTAACTAGAAATGCGTATCCAAAAGATTCATATTGAACAAGCGTCATCAATGCCGGCATAATAACTGAGATTACAGAACCGATGTTTGGTATAAAATTAAGTATAATAGCAAACGCCGCCCAGATTATAAAAAATTCCACATCAAAAGCCCAGAGTATAAAACCCATGATTAAACCAACCGAAAGGCTGATCAAAAATTTTGTAATAATATACTTCTGAACTTGTTCGGTTATATCTCTGAATGTTCTTTGTAAAGTTTCTTCTCGCTGAATAGTAATTGTTTCGAACGATTCTTCTTCATGCGAAGCTTGTTTTTCATCATTCGATACATTCTTGTGTTCCTTTTTCATTTTCTTTAGCGAATGCTTGATTTCTTTTTCTACAAACCGGGCACGGATTGCTTGCAATGTTTTTTCATGTCCGCTTGAGATAAATATGAAAAAGAAAAGAACCAACAAAACGCTTGTTACAACCGATAATGTGGATTCTACTACGCCGCTGGCCAATACAGAGTAATCCAATTTTTTTAATACCTTCGCTACATTGAAGTGTGTAAAAGAGTAATCCCTCACACCAAAGGATTTAGCGGCTTCGCTCACTATTTTGTTTAATTTTTGTTCGTATAAAGGAACTTGCTCTCCAAACTGAATAAGTGAATCAATAATGACTCTAGAAACTCCATATAATAAAGATGCGGTCAAAACAATATCTATAAAGATTACTATTCCTATGGGAATTTTATGCCGCTCTAAAAATGTATTAAGCGGTTCAAAAAAGAAAAAAAGAAAGTAAGCTATAACAAGGGGAATGAAAATGTGTTGCAATTCTTTCAAAAGTAGAAAGATTACAAAAAGTCCTAAGACGGACACGAAAAACTTTATGGTAGGATCAGTAAAGTGACGTTTCATCATTGTGTTTTAATATCATCACTTTTAAAATACCAAAATTTGATTTTATAACGCGGTTATTTTTCTGTAATTTGATGTATAGGATGAACTTTAGGGAGAAAATATGTTATACCAACCGGAAAGAAGCGAACTTTCTTGCCCTTCAAAACTCACAGTTTTACTTGTTTTTGTCTTATTGCTTTCAACAAATTTTGCTCAGACCGAAAAAAAACATCCGGAATGGGCAAAAAATATTTCAATTTATGAAGTGAATCTTCGACAATATACTCAAGAAGGAACGTTCAAAGCTTTTGCTTCACATTTACCAAAACTAAAAAAAATGAATGTTGGTATCCTTTGGTTTATGCCAATTAATCCAATAGGCGAAATAAATAGAAAAGGAACATTGGGCAGCTACTATTCTGTAAAGGATTACAAGGGACTCAATCCAGAGTTTGGCACTCTTGCAGATTTTAAATCTGTTGTTAAGCAAGCTCATAGGCTTGGTATGTATGTTATTATCGATTGGGTAGCAAACCATACTTCTTGGGATAACGTTTGGATGAAAACAAATCCAGAATTCTTTAATAAAGATAAAGATGGGAAATTTGTTTCTCCTTTTGATTGGACCGATGTTGTTGATTTGAATTATGACAACAGAGCATTATGGAATGCAATGCGTGATGCGATGAAGTATTGGGTTGATGAGTGTAATATAGACGGCTTCCGCTGCGATGTTGCTGCAATGGTTCCTACGGAATTTTGGACTTGGGCCCGTCCGCAGTTAGAAGCAAAGAAAAAATTATTTATGCTGGCCGAAGCTACAGAACCGGAACTGCATCAAGCTTTTGATATGACTTATTGTTGGCAGCTTAAAGATTTGTTTGTCGGCGTTGGTAAAAAAGAAAAATCAGTTGCCGATTTCTATACTCACTTCGAAAAAGAAAAAAGTGAATATCCTAAAGATGCTTATAGAATGACGTTTACTTCTAATCACGATGAAAATAGCTGGAATGGAACAGACAAAGAAAGGTTTGGCGAAGCAAGTAAAATGTTTGCCGTGCTTACCAATATTGTACCCGGAATGCCGCTCGTCTACTCCGGGCAAGAAGCCGGTTTAGACAAACGCCTCCTCTTTTTTGAAAGAGACCCGATCGACTGGAAGAAGGATGAAATGCGTGAACTTTATACACGTTTATTCGATCTAAAGAAAAACAACAATGCGTTGTGGAATGGATCTCTAGGCGGAGAATTTCAAAAAGTGGCAACAAACAATGAATCGGTTTTTTCTTTTGTTCGTCAGAAGGATGGAAAGAAGGTTTTAGCTTTCTTTAACATTTCATCTTCACCAATAGAAATAAACACGGAAGATGTATTAATTGCCGGTACATATAAGGATTTTAACACCGGCAAAAAGATTAAGTTGGGCAAGAATTATTCAACCTCGCTAGATGCTTGGGGTTACAAAATATTATATCGATAAATAGGGTGCGGAATTTTAATTTGCTGAAGTGAGTCATCTAAACAAAATATCGTCTTCAAGAAAAATAGTGTATGCAATTGCATCTGTTGCTACGCTAATGATATTAACAACTGTAATTGCCAATATTTTTATTCAAAACAGAATTAATTATCTCTACACAGAAGTCTTTAACTCAGCAATAAAAATAGAGACACACCTCTCGAAGGCAAGAACCGCTGCACTTTTTACATTAAATTCTCCAACCAAAATTTCAAAAAAAGAAGCATGGGATGAAATTAGCCAGGCCGAGTTATTATCAAGCGCCCTTACAGAAGAAAACAAATCGTTTTTCATATCTATTCTTCCGTTTGATGATCGGTCATTCAAGTCTAGCGTTCAGAGACTGCAAGAACTAATTAGTGAATACAGGGCGCAATTTGGAATGGTCTTGAAAGGAGAAACAGCTCCGACGGATTCTCTATTTATTTTATGGAATAGAACTTACTCACTAATTTCGAATCAAAACGAAATTATTGAGCTAGAACTGAAAAAATTGATAGACAAACAATCTCAAACCTTTCGTTATGCTCAGCTCGGTCTTGTTGTTTCTTCAATACTTTTAACGTTGGTAGCTATCTTTGTTTTCTTTAGATATGAAAACCAGCAAGGGCAATACTTAAGAAAGATCGAAGAAGCAAAAAATAGTCTTGCAATCGGTTCTCGTAAAGCAACTAAGGCAGAAGAAGCGCTGCAAGAAAGCCAGCGGCAATTAAACACGGTTATAAATAATCTTCCGGGATTGGTATACAGATTTAAAGCTGATTCTATTTGGTCTATGAATTATGTTAGCGATAAATCTTTAGTGATCACCGGTTACAGACCCGAACAATTAATCAACGACAAAGAAATTTCTTACTACGATCTCATTAATCAAGATGATAGGAAGAAAATTTTTGAGCAAGTACAAAAAGCAATTGAAGAGAAGAAATCTTATCAGCTTATATATAGAATTAAAACTGCGAGTGGATACGAAAAATGGGTCTGGGAACAAGGAATTGGAATATTCAATGACACGAATGATGAGCTTGTTGCTCTGGAGGGTTTCATCACCGATGTAACAGAACAAAAATCCGTTGAAGACCAATTAAATTTACAAAGCAATGCGCTTGAAGCTGCCGCTAACGGAATTGTTATTACCGATAAAGATGGTTTAGTGCTTTGGGCTAATAGTGCGTTCACAAAACTGACCGGTTATTCCCTCAAAGAAGTCCTCGGCAAAAAAACGAGCTTCTTAAAAAGCGGACGCCAAACAAAAGAATACTATGAGTATATGTGGCATAAGATTTCATTAGGCGAAACGTGGCGTGGCGAACTAATTAACAAACGAAAAGATGGTAATGAATACACCGAGGAAATGACAATCACACCGGTGAAATCTTCTTCGGGAGAAACAACTTACTACGTAGCAATCAAACAAGACATTACGGAAAGGAAATTGGCTGAAGAAGCCCTTAAAGAAAGTGAACTTCGTTTCCGCGGATTGTATGAGAATGCAACAATAGGTTTGTATCGTACAACGCCGGATGGAAAAATCTTAATGGCTAATCCAACTTTATTGAAAATATTCGGCATTGAGAGTTTAGAGAAGTTTTTGGAAATGCCTGCCGCTCAAGTTTATGTTGATCCGGAATCGAGATTAACATTTAGGCGCGAAGTTGAATTGAATGGTAGAATTATCGGTTTCGAATCCAGATGGAAACGAGCAGATGGACCGACTGTTTATGTTAGAGAAAGTGCCCGCGCTATTTCGGATGAAAGCGGCAACATAATGTACTTCGAAGGTACGGTTGAGGATATTACCGAAAAGAAAAAGGTTGAAGAAGAAATTATTCGTGCAAAAGAAAACGCGGAAAAATCCGATAGACTGAAATCGGAATTTCTTGCTCAGATGTCTCACGAAATTCGAACCCCGCTGAATGTAATTCTGAATTTCTCTTCGCTACTTAAAGAGGAATTGCAAAACCAGGTTGATGATGAACTGAAAAGCTCCTTCGACGTGATTGATTTTGAAGGCAAGCGAATAATGCGGACAGTAGAATTAATTTTGAATATGTCCGAACTTCAGACCGGCAATTACTCTTTCCGCTCCACTACCGTAAATGTATCCGAAATATTAAAGAAGCTGCACAGAGAATTTGAGCCGCTCGCGTCCTCAAAAAGAATTTTATTTGAAGTTAGCAGTCCGGAAAAAGATATTCAATTGCGCGGCGACGAATATTCTATCAATCAAATTTTTTATCACTTAATTGATAATGCGGTTAAGTATACTCAAGTCGGCAAAGTAACAGTCATAGTAGATCGCGGGCCTAGCAATCAACTTATAGTTGATGTTATTGACACCGGAATTGGTATTGATGATGAATATTTTGAAATGTTGTTCACTCCATTTACACGCGAAGAAAAAGGTTACACACGCAACTTTGAAGGTAACGGACTTGGTTTAGCCCTTGTTAAACGTTACTGCGAACTTAACGGTGCAGAAATAAAAGTTATCAGCAACAAAGGGAAAGGCTCTACTTTCCGGGTTATATTTTCAGCATGATTCCCAACAAACTTACATATAAACCATTAACAACAAAAAACTGGCAAGACTTCGAATTACTTTTCGGCGAACGTGGTGCGTGCGGCGGCTGTTGGTGTATGGCGTGGCGTTTAAAATCCTCTCTGTTTGAAAAGCAAAAAGGAATCGGTAACAAGAAAACAATGAAGCGGCTAGTTGAAGAAAAAGAGCAGATTGGAATTATTGCTTACGATGGGAAAATTCCAATTGGCTGGTGTTCTTTTGCACCGCGAGAGAAATATTTGCGTTTAGAAAGCTCAAAAGTTCTTTCGCCAATAGATGATGACCCGGTTTGGTCAATTACATGTTTCTTTATGGCAAAGGAATATCGCAAAAAAGGAATTTCCACAGAACTATTAAAATCGGTAATCGAATTTTGTAGAAAGAAAAAAGTTAAAATTTTGGAAGGTTACCCTACGGTACCATATTCAGAATCAATTCCGGCTGCGTTTGCATGGACGGGAATTCCATCATCATTTGAGAAAGCCGGATTTGTTGAAGTTGCAAGACGTAGTAAAACACACCCTATTATGAGATACTACTTATAAACAATGTACACAAATAAAAGAGGTTTTCATGTTAAAGAAGTTATTAGTTGTTATTCTATTGTTTTTAAGCGCCGGTTATTGCTTAGCCCAAGATGATTTGAAAGAAACTACTTTGTTAAACATTGGCGATCAACTTCCTACTTTTACAGTAAAAGCGCTTACCGGATCGGATCTGTCTTCTGCCGATTTAAGTGGAAAGGTTGCACTTATAAATTTTTGGGCTACATGGTGCGGTCCGTGTAAAAAGGAAATGCCCGTAATGCAAAAAGATATATTTGAAAAGATAAAAGACACGAATTTTGTGATGGCAGCGATTAGCCGTGGTGAGGAAACCGGGATAGTTAAAAAGTTTATTGATCTAAATAAGTACACGTTTCCAATTTACCTTGATAAGGAGGTTGCAACTTATAACCTCTTCGCTAGTAAATACATTCCGAGAAATTTTGTAATTGGAAAAGATGGCAAAGTTAAATGGTCGTCCGTGGGTTTTAAGCAGGAAGAATTCGACGAGATGATAAAAGTGATAAAAGCAGAATTGGCTAAATAATTATTACGCGTCTTTCATTTTTCAACAATGAAAGACGCAGTATTTCCACCATAAGTTTTTATATAAGACTTCTCCATCAGCACGTCAATAGTTTTTGCAGTTATCATTTTATAAACCCAGATCATCCACTCTTTGTAAGATGTTTCTTCGCGGTATTGTGAATTAAGATACCATTTCACAAAAAGAGTTTGCCGGTTCTCAAAATAATTAACAATGTCTTGCTTAATCACACTACTTATTTCAGCAACCTTCTGCAAGTCTTCGCGGGCTAAAACCGGTACAGTTGATTTTCCTTTCACAACTATTCCGCAGCGGGTAAATCCCTCTGCAATTTTTGAAATTGGTTTATAACCGGGATTTTTAATTACCCTAATTAATTCGTTTAGCAAAGCAACTTGATAAACCGAATCGCTTTCCGTTACCGGTTTTCCAAAGTCTCTTACCAATTCAGATGTTGCGAAAGTAGCAATATTTCTTTCATAGGGAGTAGAAGCAAAAGAACCTAGTCTAAAATTTGGATAATCGTAAAAGCGAGTTTCATAAATTTTAGGATTTCTCTCCCCGCCTTCGTTTTGGATAAAAGACATATAATAGTAATTGCTTCCACGGTGGGGAACGAATGCTTTTATAAACTGTTCTTGATAATATTTTAGCTGATCATTATCGTGCATAACAGCGCCGAGTATAAACATCGAGATATACTCGAGCGGTATGTTTTTAAACGAAGGAATCTTGTAGTATGCTTCTTTGATCTCAGCTAATCGATCAACTGCTATTCCGCTCAGTTCAGCGCCTAGAGAATCCGTTAGTTTTTTTAATGCGCGGCCATTTTCTTCGTCGAGAACAAAAATTGTGGGGATGAAACTGCTGTCATTATACTTTTTAATTAAACCTTCGCCAAAGAGATAGTTTATTTTTTCGTTCCAAACACTGTCGCTTATCTGAAAATGTTTTTTAATATCTCCCGGATTAATTCTGTGGTGAAGGAGAATTAGTATGTTTTTTAGCTTATCATTATCAAGATTAAACTTGGCGGTGCTATCTTCAAGAGAAACTACATGAGTTCGGTAATTTCCTTCCAGTAATTCCGGGATTTCTTTTTTACTGCTACATGCAGCAACAATTATCAGCAGCAACAGCGGTGCAAAACTTTTCATTTTGTAAATCAATCTTTTGCTCCTATAACTAATGACCATCCGAAACTTGTATTCTTTTTTTCGATTTTAGTAATTCCGGCATTGCCAAGCCATTCACGCATTTCTTTTTCCGTAAACGTGTCTCCGCATTCGGTACCAACCAGCATATTAATTGCAAATACAGCTCCGCCAAGCGGTTCGGTTCGCTCTTCGTTCATTACCCAATCTTTAATCACAATTTGTCCGCCACTGTTAAGCGAGTTACAACATTTATTTATCAACTCAAGGTTTTGTGCGTAATTATTTATATGTACTATAGCGGAAAGTAAAATTAAATCATAGCCGTTTCCAAAATCATCAGTCAAATAATTTCCCGATGTATAACTCATCTTGTCTTTATGTAGAAAGGCTTCTGCATATTGCTTTGTAAGAGGAATTACATTCGGCAGATCAAAAATAACCGCTTTCAGTTCCGGTTTTGCTTCAATCATTCCCATTGCATAAGCGCCGGATCCTCCGCCTACATCAAGCATTTTCTTAGCAGAAGATAGATTTAGCATCATAGCTAGAATTTTGGCTTCTTTAGCCGCTCTGTAATGCATTGCTGCAATGAATGATTCGGTCCAATCACTTTCTGAAACATCGTCTGTATAAACGGAAGTTCCTTTGCGAACAGCGTTTGTTAATGTTCCCCAAGATTTCCAAAGCCCGTTGGTGTGAAAAAGTCCTCCCATAAAATCCGGCTTACCTTTAACAAGATATAAGGAAGCAGCATCGCTGTTGTAGAATTTTTCGTGCACTTTATTTAGGAAGCCGAGCGAAACAAGCGAATTTAGCAATCTGTCTGTTGCGCGCGAATCTCCGTTTATTTGTTTTGCAACTTCACTGGATGGAAGTAACCGCTTATCGAGAATTGTAAAGATATTTAGTTCAACTGCGGTTAAAATTATTCTGCTTACTTGAAAACCATTAGCAAGTTCTCTAATTTTATTTGGATCGAGAACGGTGTTCAGGTTATTATTCATTTATATTCCCAAAAGATTAAACGCAAAGAGCGCAAAGAATCCGCAAAGGACGCAGAGAATTATATTCTTCTTCTAAATCCTTCGCCTAGAACTTCGTGAACATTATAGACAATTACAAACGCGTGCGGATCAACCTCCTTTACAATTTCAACCAGTCTTGAAACTTCCCGAAGCGGAACAACCGTAAGAAGCATTTCACGTTCAATGTTTTTATAAACACCGCGTGTATCAATAGCGGTAATTCCTCTGCCAAGTTCATTCATTATCGATTGTGAAATTTCTTCATATTTATCCGAGATAACATAAGCGGCGCGGGCGTAATCGAAGCCATCTATTATTATATCAATCAAGCGCGAAGAAATGAAAAGCAAAAAGATAGCATAGAAAGTAAGTGAAAGCGCAGGCTTATCCGGAGAAAGATCTTTCAACTCGATTATAACTCCGGCGAGTGCAATTACAAAAAAGTCTATAATCATAATTGATTGTCCGGGCTTTATTCCGTATCGCTTATGCATTATTGAGGCGATAATATCGGAACCGGCTGTTGTGCCTTTGAATTTGAAAATGATGCCGAGCCCAACGCCAAGAAGAACTGAACCGATAAGAACCATAAACAAGAAATCATTTTTATATAAGTCTTGAACGGTTGCGGAATTTTGCAGCTTTAAGTAACCAATGCCGGGAATGTCGCCACGGAAGAGATCAATAAAAAAAGAGTTAAGTGAAAAGCCTACAAACGTTCTTATCCCGAATTCTTTGCCAAGCTCTTTCATTCCCCAAAGAAAAAGAGGAATGTTCAGAGACCACATTAAAAGGCCAACTGAAATCTTGTTGCCGCTTAAATAGTGCATTGCCATAGCAAGACCGCTAACTCCGCCGGGAACTACTTTTGCATCAACAAGAAAAACACCAATGCCAATAGCCATTATTGCGGAACCAACAGTAATTGCAAAGTAATCTATAATGGGATACTTCTTTAAAAAGGATTTGCTCATTACACCAACTCTAAATTTTTAGTGAGTAAAAATAGTCAGTGAAGTGGAGTGTTCAAAACTATGCCGGGGTGAAAAGGGAGATTAAGATTATGATTACGAGCAAGATCAAGAGTGCTTATCTCTTTAGTTACTAACAAATTGACTTGATTATGAGAGCGAAAGAGATTTATTTAGACTTAGTAAAAATAGCAACAACATAAGTTCGGGGAAAATATGAAGCCCATTTTGAGATTTAACCTAATTGTTTTTTTTCTATGTAACTGTTCGTTAGCAATTGCACAAAACAAAAGCACAAAAGAAAACCACACGCCGGTGTTTGTAAAAGAAATGCCGGATACAACTATTGGAAATCAAAATACTTTTCGTTTTACAATCCAAGCAACAGACGCCGATGGTGATAAGATTAAGTATGGCTCAGTTAGTACCTTGCCAGCCGGAGCCACTATAAATGATTCTACCGGAATCTTTAGTTGGAAACCAACTAGCGGTCAAGTTGGAAAACATCAAATAATTTTAACCGCTAGCGATGGACAATTAACGATACAATCAAGAACCACAACAATTACGGTAATCCTATATGGAAATTACGATTCTCAAATTGTAGTATCGCGTAAACCAGAAGAAGGCGGAAAAGCTAATGGAGCATTGTGCAATGTTGGAGATACCGTAACAATAAAAGCATTTACAAATCCAGGCTACAGATTTATGAGCTGGGCAGAAAACAATATTTTTGCGTCGAAAGATTCGTTCTATACTTTTATTGTAACTGGCAACCGTAATTTAGTTGCAAACTTTAGAGTAAATCACGCGCCGGTGTTTGTAAAAGAAATGCCGGATACTGCTATTATGGCAACCACAAAATATTTTTTTAAGTATGAGGCGGTTGATCCGGATGGAGATTCGCTGAAGTTTTACACTTCAACGCAGTTGCCAAATTCGTCGGTTTTACTAGAAAACGGGCAGTTTGGTTGGCGTCCATCAAATAATGACTTCATATATGCAAACAAAACTGAAGTAATTATTTATGTAACTGATGGAATCTTAAAAACCTTTTCAAGAAAAACCACTTTACGTATCAGAGAAGTTTCATCTATTAATGATAACAATGAAGTGCCGAAAGAGTATTCTCTTTCACAAAACTACCCCAATCCGTTTAATCCCGAAACAACAATAGAATATTCTGTTCCAGTAGAGACTCGCCGCGGCGAGTCTTTACAGAGGATTTCTCTAAGGGTTTACGATGTTCTTGGTAGAGAAGTTGCAACTCTTGTTGATGAATATAAGCGATCTGGAAATTATAAAGTTACATTCAACACACGTCATCTCGAGCGGAGTCGAGAGATGACTAGCGGGGTTTATTTCTATCAGTTACGTAGTGGTAATTATGTTGAAACAAAAAAATTAGTTTTGATGAAATAAGGGGCAAGAAAATGAAATCTTTATCGGTTTTTATTTTGGCGACGGTATTTCTGACTCTGTCGTGTAAAGATGCTGTTGCGCCGTTTGAAAGTGAACACTCGCTCAAAAATGGAAAGAAGCTCTATATCG
>CAZEDR010000057.1:0-6882 GCA_964510975.1 uncultured Melioribacter sp.
TAACGTGTTGTAAAGACGATCCGCCTGTGGCGGAATGCCTCGTCTCTACCGGTATTGAATACTCTATTGTTGTTTCCGGGTTAAATGGGTTTGGGTAGTTTTGTGAAAGAGAATAACTCGATGGCAGTTCGTATTTGCTTTGAACTGAAGTTAACTCTGAGAAATTAGCTACTAGCGAAATGTGACCTTCAATGTTCTTTTCGAGTATTGTATAAAAAGAATCTTGAGTTACAATAACTCCGTTATAGGTCCAGTTGAGAAATCTATATCCCTTGTAAGGTACAGCTCTAAGATTTATTGTATCGTTATTAATTATTCTATAAGCGTAACCAGCATTATTTGGCTTAACGTTCATGTTTATAGTTTTGCTAAAGTATGTACCAAAAGTATAATAATTTACTGTAGAGATTCTAGAGTAGGTCTTAAGTTGCCCATCGGTCACATAAATTTGAATAAAGTTCATTGCTGCTTCCAACTGCAAAGGTCTCCAACCAAATACACCATTTGTAACAATTAGTGCTGCCCATTTGGGAAATAATTGAGTCGCGTAATACTTAACAGTATCACCATCAGGATCAATTGCACGATATGAACTAACAAACAAGTCTCTGCTAAAAGTTGTGTCTGGCATTTCTTTTATAAACACCGGCGCGTGATTTATTCTAAAGTTTGCAACAAGGTTTCTATTCTTAGTAACAACAAAAGTATAAAACGAATCTCTAGATACACTTGAATCATTTTCAGTCCAGCTCATAAATCTGTAACCGGGATTTGACCATGTCTTAGCTGAAACTGTATCACCAACATTGCATAAGATATTGCTGGAACGTCCTCCGCTTTCCGGCTTGCATGAAACGGTAATTTGATTGGCATATGAACCATACGAAACAACTGATATTTTCGTTTTTCTCGAAGCTGTTGATAATTCTCCATCTGTAGCATTTACAATAATTTCATATTTGCCAACATGTCTGTTTGTGGGTGTCCAGCTAAATTCGCCCGAAATGGAATCAAGATTAGCCCCGTTAGGTAAGATTATTGCCGGGAAATATTTTATTACATCACCATCCGGATCAGTTGCTTGATAAATAAATTTGTATAATCTATTTAGATTAGGTGTTGTATCCGGCATTTCTTTTACAAACACCGGTGCGTGGTTTTGTGCAAAAGTTTGTGCAAACGAAATAAGAACAAATATTAAGACTAGCTTTTTCATTTTAGACCCCGCAATTGAAACATGAGTCCACCCAGTTTTTGTTTAATGCAAGTAACTTAAATTTAGGCGAAACTTCAACAGATAAATTTCGGCATAAAAAAGTCCCCACTTTGTGGGACTTTATCTAAACACTAACTACTTGATACTCAATACTTCGGTTTCTTACTTAAGCACCATCATTTTTTTAGTCTCAGAGTAACTTCCGGCAGTTAATTTGTAGAAGTAAACGCCGCTCGGTATCTCTCGACTGCGCTCGAGATGACGCGCGTTAAATGTAATTTTGTAATTACCGGCTTGTTTGTATTCATCAACAAGAGTTGCAACTTCTCTTCCGAGCAGATCGTAAACTTCTAATGTAACGTGTTGTAAAGACGATCCGCCTGTGGCGGAATGCCTCGTCTCTACCGGTATCGAATACTCTATTGTTGTTTCTGGGTTAAACGGATTAGGGTAGTTTTGGGAAAGATGATATTCTGTTGGTATTCCCTTTTCTTCAATTACAGAGGTTTCTAAACCAGCATTATAAATGCTAACAATTTTATTACTATATAAAGCGCCATTTGCGATTTCTACTTTACCATCTCCATTGATGTCTCCGATGTTCGTAAAGTTACTTGGAGTGTTGTTCAAAATAAGTTCGGGTATAGTATCAATACTCGAGCTTCCAAAATGTAGCTCAACATATTCATTCAAAAATTTAATGTAATCATCATATCCATCTTTGTTTATATCGCCAATGCCGTTAAATAACCATTTTTGTGAACGATAAAAAGGTTTGTTGGGATCAATCTGATTTCCACCCAAAAAGATATCTCTATTAGTTCCATAAACGAAAAAATCTTTATAACCATCGGCATTAATATCACCTAATGCACTAGAGTAACCATACAAACCAGTAGCAGCGAATTTAATACTATTGCTAAAGGTGAGGAAATTTCCACCCATAAATAAAAATGCTGTTTTTATAAATGATTCTGATCCGACCTTAGTACTGACTATAAAATCATCACAACCATCATTATTAACATCGCCTAACGGTTTGCAATATCTTGCAAATTCACTGTATTGTAAACCATTAAGTTCTAAATTGGGTTTTTGATGTAATCTTTTCCCTCCAAAATAAATTTGTACTGAACCCCAGTATGAATCCATCAATGTAGTAATTATCAAGTCGTCAAAACCATCTCCATTATAATCGCCGTTTATAACACAATTCCATAGTGCCGCACAAATTATTGTATAATCTGGTTGTTGTGAAACTGGATTACCTCCAAAGTGGATTTGCACCTCAAACTGTGGCGGGTTGTGTATTGCAGTATTGTCTAAGTAAACGATTACAAAATCACTAATTCCATCGTCATTTAGATCTCCTCCGCCATGGACTGACTTAAAATAAAATTTTGGCTTAGGATTAGTAAAAAACGTCGTCTTAGTTGTATCAAATGGCTTACCGCCAAAATAAATCTTGGCATAAAGTGAATCAGATTTTACGTAATAATGTAAAGCGAAGTCATCGTAACCATCTTTGTTTATGTCACCTAAAGCGACAATGTTTGATAGCTGGTCGGTAGGACTATTACCGCTTAAACTTTTAATGTGCTCTAATTTAATCTGTGCATTTGTGGAAATAGAATATAGAATAAATATTAAGACAAGCTTTTTCATTTTTGACCCCACGATTGAAGCATGAGACATCCAGCTATAAGTTTTGTTTTGCTTACTGCAAACAACAAAAATTTTGGCGAAACTTCAACAGATAAATTTCGTCATATAAAAGTCCCGCACAGGGCGGGACTTTATCTAAATACTAAATACTCGTTACTCAATACTGCCGTTTCCTATTTCATCAGAATCATCTTCTGTGTCTTTACAAAATCTCCGGCTTGGAAAACGAGCAAGTAAACTCCGCTGGAAAGATTTGATCCGTCGAACTTAACATCATAAACTCCCGGCT
The DNA here is from genome assembly GCA_964510975.1 of uncultured Melioribacter sp. GTDB lineage: Bacteria > Bacteroidota > Ignavibacteria > Ignavibacteriales > Melioribacteraceae > Stygiobacter. The sequence continues at coordinate 3,171 of CAZEDR010000057.1, forward strand.
GCTGAACTTCGTTAATAAGTTCGGAAACTTTCTGCCCGAGCACATCAAACACTTGAACATTAACATGAGACTGCGATGCTAGATCATACTTTATCCGCGTTGTTGGATTAAACGGATTAGGATAATTCTGATACAAATTAAAGTTTGCCGGTATTTCATTTCCGTTAAAAGCTATTGCAGTGATATCGCCAAGTTTAACATCCGCCGGTTTGCTTCCGCTATCAAAATAAAACCATTCAGATGTATAAGGAATGATAGAACGGAATTGTGTTATTGCTTGCGCTCTAAATGTATGCGAAAGTTCTGTTGGACTTCCGTGAACTTCGAAAGCGATTGAGTTAACACCATTTTGAAGCAATGATAATATTGAAGCGTTCACTTTTTTACTTATAGTTACAGAACTTGTAGAAACATTTGTAGAAGTTGGTGCAGTGTTGTATTCAACTGTTCCGGTAGGAAGATAAAATCTTCCAATTTCTGTTCCGTTAAGATAGATTACTACTCCACCTTTATAATTTGCAGTAATCAAGAGAGATGAATCCGCAGTATTGTAATTAAAATTGTTCTTCACATAAAGTGTTTGCACAGAATTAACTTTTGTTACAGCACCAGCATCGGTTCCAAGAATAGCGGCTCCCTTTTTCCATGTTGTAGTTGGATAGCGTTTATCCGTCCATGCAACAAGTGTTTGTAAAGTATCAACTTTGAATTTGACAACCAGAGAATTTGAGGTTCTATTTCCGAAAATGTCCTGTGCATGAACATAAATAGTTTTTACTTCCCCTTGCATTCCTTCAATTTGCACGGAATGTTTGAAGCTTCCTTCACCAACAGCAAACTGATTTTTCATCATGTCGTAAGATTCATCCGTAAAACTGTAACGCAAGAAAGCTCTTTCATCTGTTTCAACCGAAATTGCAGCAAGCTTAGTTGTGCTGACAAGAGTTGCGTCATGATTGGACACAAACTTCGGAGCCGTTTTATCTTCAGCCGGCATTATATACATGTTCGGTAAATCTTTTTGAAACACAGTAAACGGATCATTATAGAATTTTATAAAATCGGGAACTGTTGCATCGCCGGGATAAGGTGCAAAGTGATGATTTACACTTTCGTTTCTCCAAACAGCTGCGTAGATAATATTATTGGCAAGAGTATCGTTCTTAATTGGATTAAGCAAAGCTTTTGTAAACCAATCCGATTGAGCAAGGTTTTCTTGCCCAACTTCTGTAAGAGCAGAAATCTTATTTCTCTTCTTGGCTTGAGAAACAATAGTTTTCAAACCATTCAGCATTTGGGAAGGGTTTACGTTTGTGCTATTCTTATCGAAATAATAGTCTGCACCGAAAATATCTATATAGTTATCGCCGGGATAAACATTATAATATTTATCGCCGCTATCTACATCATACAGCATTGGAGATAAAGCATAAATCAAATTGTGTACGTTTAGAGAATCTCTTAGATACGTTTGCGTGTATTGCCAAAGCTGATTGTACTCCGCAGTAGTTGTTAAACCGGGTCCCCACCAAAAAGCATTTCCGCTATGTTCATGGTAAGGTCTAAAAATTACCGGAATTGATTCTCCTTTACTTCCGCGTAGTGTTTTAAAAAAGGTAGCAACTTTGTTCAACTTAGCTTTGTACTCTGTATGTCTGCTGCCACCGGGAAGAATGCTGGCAACTACTCTCTTCCCTTTTGCATCTGCATAATAAAAACCAACACCATCAGGATCATATTGATGCCAAGGCATTGTGATTAACGAACCACCTTCATAAGCTGCAATTAATCTATTGCGCAGTCTTTCAACTTCATTATCGAGTTCAACTTTGTTTATGTCTTCGCTGAACAACGCCGGATAATCTCCGCAAACATCTTTAACATCACTTCGTACATCATCACCCGACCAGCCAACACCATAACCGGTTGCATCATGCATTCCAAAAATTAAAGAACGCTGCTGAAGCTGAAGCATATTCAAATACAGATACTTTGTTTGTTTAGTCGCTTTTTTATCAACAAGATTTGTGGTGCCTGTTACTGCTGCGGTTTCAAACTTCACACAAGCATCGGATAAATCCCATACTGCCTGATCAACAACTTTTTGATCTTTACTATTTTGAGCGCGCAATGCAGCCATCGTGTTAACAACTGTTTGCAAAGTTGATTTTGAACCAGCCGGGAAATTTCCTTCTCCGCTTCCTTCGGTAGAGTTGAGTAAAAGATTCTGAGCAGCAGTCGAAGCTCTGTCAAACGCAGTCCAGTCAGCCGGAAAAGCGCCGACGGTTGAATCGCCCATTCTGATTTCATCGAACCAAACTGTTCCGCTGCTTTTAATTGTGGTTCCGCCATCGAAATACATATAAATACGATCATACTTTTTACTGGCTACTGCAGTAATTTCAAATTTAATCGTTCGCCATGTGCCATCCCCTATTACAGTTTTACTTATTAGAGTTACATTCTCGTTTATTGTTGGCTTTATAGCTAGCGTTGTGTTAACTGTTGATTTTAATCTGATTAGAATAACCGGATTGTTGGTAACATCTATAATCTGGGAATTGACATAATTGAAATTATACCAAGTAGCTGCGCTTGAACCGTCTCTGTTGTAATCAATTCTTAAAGTCTTGTCTTCGGCGAAAAGTTTGTATGTGTTCTGATCGGCTGTCCATTTGGAAATATTTCCATCATCGAAGTTTTCAACCAATCCGGTTGTTTGCGCAAAAACATTGAATGTGAGAATCATAAATAGAAGTGAAAGCAGTCTTACATTTTTTTTCATTAAATACTCCGGTATAAAATCAGTCGTTAATAGACATTAGTAAACATTATTTAAGTACAATCATTTTTTTAGTCTGCATAAAATTGGAAGCTTGCAGCTGATAGAAATAAACACCGGAAGTGATTTCTCGACTACGCTCGAAATGACGTGCATTAAATGTTACTTTGTAATCACCGGGTTGTTGATATTCGTTTACAAGTGTTGCAACTACTCTGCCGAGCAGATCGTAAACTTTCAAAGTTACTTTTGCCGTTTCACCTTTCACGTTTGACGGAATTGTGTAGCTAATCGTCGTTTCCGGATTAAACGGATTTGGATAATTCTGTTCTAACATAAACCCAGTCGGAACTGAAAATTCTTTTACATCCGTTGTCTTGTTGCCAATTTGATCAGACGGCATGTTTCCTAAATCGTAGTAAGTCCAATCCGAGCCAAGTTTGAAAACAATTTTATTGCTGCTGTCAAATAGCTGGGAATCGAAAACGATATCGGCAGCAGTGGAGCTAGAATGCATTTCAACAGCAAAAAGATTGTCTCCAGTTTTAAGATATTTTAAACCGCTGGCTGCATTAAGCACAATCACAGAGTTTAATGTTTTGGCGGAAGTCGCAAAAAGATTATAGAGCAAATCCGAATCAGTAGGAACGTTTACTCTTTGCAATTCGTAACCGTTGAGATATGCAGCCGCGCCATCGTTTCCTTTGATAAGCAAACCAAGTCCAGTAATTTTAGTTGCGTCTTCTATCTTAACTTTTTTCCTAAAATAAGCAGTAGTTACTTTCGTAATCTTCGTTGTGTTGGTAGAAACATTTGCGCTACCGAGAGGAGCAGTACCGGTTTTCCATTTCGAATCATCGTAGCCGAGCAATTTCCAGTTGAGTAGTACTTTAGTCGTATCTACTTTGAAGTTAACAACTGCGGAAGTAG
>CAZEDR010000057.1:6892-11419 GCA_964510975.1 uncultured Melioribacter sp.
GTATCCATCTTGTTGCCAAATATGTCGCTTGCTCTAAGGTAAAAAGTGTACTGCTTGTTATGTTCGCATGGGATAGTTACGGAATGAAGATTCTTGCCTGTCGTTGTGAAAGTATTCTCCATCAGATCATAAGATTTATCTTGCGTGCTGTATCGAAGCGTAGAATAAGTATCCGTCTGTACAGAAAGCGTATATGTTTTTTCGTAAACAGTAAATTGCTCTTTAGCCGGAATCTTAACAATCTTAGGTGGAATATTATCAACCGCCGGAGTCCATGCGTTTATAGTATCGATGGCAGCAATTAGCCTATCAGAAATTTTCTTGTGCGTTTCAACGTTCGGATGACCATTGTTAACATATCCGCCGGTGTAGTAAGGAAAGTCGGCATAGAAAATATCTTTGTAACCAATGAGCTTATCTTCTTCAACAATTTCTTTTACAGTTTTTTGAATCCATTCCACTTGTGCGCCAACAGCTAAAACTTTAACTCCTGGGTAAACGCTTCGAAGAGTAGCAATAAACTGATGATACTTCGTTTTGAAAAGTTCTTTGTTACTTGCAGAAACAGTTCCGGATGAATAACCTCCAAAACCGTTATAGTCGTTCAATCCTAGACAAACTACAACCAGATTTGGAAGGAACTTTGTGAAATCCCATTTGGGATTTTCTGAAATGATTAACGCTCTATCAAAGTAAGAAGGAACATTTCCGGCAACATTGCCAAGATAATCCATTACCATTCCATAACCGGAAATGCTCGACATCTGATACTGAGCTTCAAAATGTTTTGCCGTAAGTGGACCGAAACCCAAATCCATGTTAGTTACTTTATTTACATCTGCTGGAGTTCCCGATTCTGTTGCTTCGTTGCCGGATGCGCTTGTAAAAGAATCTCCAACAAACTCAATTTTTCTAACCGGTTTTTCTTTTGGCGGAATAAGATTTTTTCCATCGTCGAGAATCAATCCGATAAAAGAAAATTTTGTCCATGAAGTTTCATTCCTCTTCGAAAGTAAGAATGTATGTTGCCCGGAATCTAATCCGGTTGCTATTGTATAAGAATTTACTCCGGAAAGAGTTGGATGAAATAGTGAATGGAATTTGCCATCGATGTAAACATTGTAATAGCAGAAATTATCATTCATTCTTACACCAATGCGTGTTCGCTCAAACTCTGCATAGATGTAAGTTCCGGGCCATGAATGGCTTGGAGCGTTTGGATCGGTAAAATCCCATCTGCCGAAGTATTGAATGTAGGGATTGCCGGCGGGAATAATATTAGCCGCGTAAATAAAAGAGTTAGCAACAAGAGCCAACAGAATCACAAACAAAATTTTAGTAGGATAGCTTCGCATTGTTCATTCCGGGATTTTCAGTTTTTTTATTTATTGATTTCAAAAATAACACTTTCGTTTAGGTTGTAGCCGCTTGCACGGACTTTAACAGATTTACTTTTCAGTTGAGAGCAATTTACCGTTACTTCCCTTTTTTCGTGTGGCAGTATATTAAAATAGCCATCCGAGAAATATGCCGGTAAAATCACCTTATTGTTTTTATCAAGCAGATTTAGTTTTACCGCAATCGCTATCTCATCATCCGGATTTTCAACAATAAACTTTAATGTATGCTCTTTCTTATTCAACTCAAGTTGTTTTCCATGTACTGATATTTTTGCAAGTGAATTAAATTTCTTGAAATCACCGTTTGAAGAATTATTCTTCCAATAATCATTTCTGGAAATTTCGTTGCCTATTGAATCGGACAGAATTAATCTTGTGAGAAATGTTTTAGGAAGATTTTCCGGCAACTTCGGAGTAAAGAAGTAGTTCAATTCATTCGCATTAATGTTTTTCTTCACCTCTTCAGTAAACAAACTTTTTCCATTCAAATCGAAAAGCTCCAACTTCACATTTGCGTTTTCAAAATTTCCTAATGTTGTATTAACAACAGAAACTTTATTGTCATCAAGATTCATCTGGACGTGAACCGGTTCGCAAGCTGATTTTGAGGCGAAGTAGGAACCAAAAGTTTCATAATCCCAAGAATAAACTTGCCAAACCGTACTCGGCCATGCGGGATGAGTCATCCATAACAAGATTCCACTTGTATTATTCCAAAGTTTGCTGTTCCAGCTTTCGAACATTGCGCGGTGGCTTTCGTAGTTAATCATTTGAGCTTTTGAGCAGAACTCATCAACATTATTTGGCGCGCCATATAAAGAGTCAATCGCAGCAAGGAATTCTTTTTGTCCGTTGTGGAGATCATGATAAAACCAAGTATCGCTAATCGGCCAAACATCTTCTTGCGACATCATCTTTCGCATCGATTCGGCAGTTGGGATTGAGGGCGTTCCCAGTTCCGTGTTAAATCCTTTTGCGTTGTTGCGGAAGTAATCTGCCGGGTCTTTGAAATAGTGCCAAGGTCCGCTCGGACGTAAATTCAAGTAGCGTGAATTGCCTTGATAGTATCTTGTTCCATCTTCGCTTGCAATTACTTTTGCAATTTCATTTTCAATTGCAATAGGAGCGTAGCCTTCGTTTCGCGGACACCATACCGCCAGCGATGCATGATTGCGAAAACGCTTAACAACATCTTCCACGTTTTCCATAAATAATTTATTATCAGTCGGTTCAAGATTATAACCTTCTGTCGAAAGCCAGAAATCATTCCAAACCAGCAAACCATACTCATCGGCTAAATCGTAAAATAATTCTTCAGTACTCTCACCGGTCCAGTTTCTAATCATGTTAAAGTTTGCTTCTTTGTGGAGTTTGAAATATGGCTCGAGCAAATCTCTGCGGACACGTTTCATTCCATCATCCATTCCCCAGTTTCCACCTTTACAAAAAATGCGTTGCCCGTTTACTTTAACAACAAGATAAGGAGCCATTTCATCAGCAGGAATTTCTTTAAGCCAATTAACACCGTCAACTATTTTGGGAATAGAAACTCCGTCGCCAACATCTCTTCTTTTAATATTATCAAAAACCGGATTGCCATTTTTCAAATCACTTGTTGGATTGAATTCAATACGAGCATTTTGCTTCTCGGAATTATCTGCAGTGATCTCGTAAGAAAATTCTCTAATGCCAAAGCGAATATTTTTTTGATCTGACTTCCTACCATTTATCGTAACACTTAATTTCAGATTATACAAATCTGGTTTACCATAACCGTTTGGCCACCAGAGTTTTGGATTCTGAATTTTCAGTTGAGGAAATTCTTTTGGCGATACTTCAATTTTTGTTACTGAATTTGCGCCAAGCTGAACTTTCTTGGAAAAATTAATTCCATCTATCTTTCCTTTTAGTAAAACGGTTTTAGTTTGGTTGCTTGAGTTTTTTAATTCAGTTTTGACTAAAATTTCTGCCGAAGAAACATCCGGCAGCGGCAAATCGGTTATCACTTGCGGGTCAACGATTGTTATCGCGTCAGTTAATTTCAGCTTTACATCTTGCCAGATGCCAATGTTGCGGTCACGAATTCCCGGTATCCAATCCCATCCTTCGGAAGAAATAAATGTTGGTCCATCAAGACAAAGTTTTCCTCCGTTAGGTCCGGTGCCGGCTGTTAGAGATTCTTCGTGTGGAATTCCCGGATTATTCGGCGGGAAAATGTGAACAGCTAAAATGTTCTTCCCAGTTTTCGAAATTTCTTTCGTTGCATTAAATATTCCCCTCTTAAAAGCTCCGGCTATTTTGCCGATTAATTTTCCGTTGAGCCAAACATCCGCTTTGTAATTGATTCCCTCAAACGTAAGCCAAACATTCCTTCCTTTTTCTTTTGCCGGAATTTGAAACTCAGTTCTGTACCACCACTCTTGTCTGCAAAGTGTATCGGGAATAGCGAGATTGTTTAAACCAAAGTAAGGATCGGGATAGACACCTTGATCTACCAAAGTTGTAAGAACAGTTCCCGGCACGGTTGCGTTGTACCAATTTTTAGTGTCAATCTTTATAGATGAAACGACATCTCCATTAGAATTGAGTTTTGCAGCTTCACATAACTCCCAGCCGCCTACAATTGCGTAACTCCCATCATTAGCTTTTTGAAGTCTTGTTTTCGGCTCAGTTTTTTTCTTCAGAACCGCCTTTTGGAATTCTACTTTTGATTTTGGCAAAGTTGAATCGGCTTGCGGCTCGCTTAACCCATAATTCAATTTATACTGCCCGACTGTTTGAGAAAAAGAAATGACAAGTACCAAACAAAAATTCATGATTATCTTATATCCGGTTGCAGTCATTTATCTTCTTTCATTTTTTTTATTCCAGAATAAGTCAGCATAACGATGTTCTCACAACCATTGCCGGAACAATTCGCATACCAAAGCAACAACCGGTTTTTCCTTGTAAAACGGTTCTCAGATTTCGGTTTTGATGTTAAGATAGGAGTGTTGACAATTTTTCGTTTATTGAATTAATAGGCTCTTATTAAATCAATAAACTATAGAGATCTCTGAATAATTAATTTAGCGTCACACTGAAGTCCGTCGGCTGACGGATCGAAGTGTGACAATTTAGTTTGTAG
>CAZEDR010000057.1:11429-14925 GCA_964510975.1 uncultured Melioribacter sp.
CATGGTTCGACAAGCCTGCCTCGACGGCAGGCGGGCTCACCATGACTTAGCCTTAATATTTCAGAGGTCACTATAATATAGGTGAGAATACTATTTGATCAAGAACATAGATTTAGTTTGAGTATATCCTTTGGAAGATAATCTGTAGAAGTAAACCCCGGAAACGAACGAAGAACGAAGAGTGAAGAGTGTAGAATAATTTCCGGGTTGTTGAAATTCATTAACTAGTGTTTCAACTTCTCTACCCAGCAAATCAAATACTTTTAAGCTTACGTTGCTTGCAACTTGTAGCTTGTAGCTAATCGTAGTTTCCGGATTAAACGGATTGGGATAATTCTGAAAAAGTCGAAATCCATCCGGAACATTTTCTTCCTTAATTTTGGTTGAGAGAGTCAAGCTATCGATTATTCCCTTAGCCTTTTGCGTTTCTCTAGAAATCAAAAAATTAAAAGCTCTGTCTAGCGATAAATTTATGGAAGAACTTGTAGGGAAAGCTTTTCTTAGCTTAAAGATTCTTAAAGGAAGTTCCAGATCACTTTTCGTAAAACTAAATGACTGATCAATAAAAAGTTTTTTTACTTCTAAAATTTTTTCCAGATACCTATAACCAAACTCAACAGTCGGTTCGATTATTGTCCCTTCACCGTAATCATTCCACGTAACCAGTTGAATAACATCGCAATTTTGATTTACAGCCATCTCTAGAGTTGAACTGAAAGTAGCTCCATTCTGAGAATCTAAAAAGCCATACCCGGAACTAACACCGGCTTCTTTGTAAATGTCATGAAATGCCGGGAAAGCACTACCGATTTTGTAATTCCACGAACTTGCTCTTTGATAGAACTGAGTTAAGTAATCATTCAAACTTGCTTGCGTTAATACACCGCTGCTATTTGTTTTCCACATTGGAGGCCATGGATATGCTCCGGCGCCAACCGGACTCAAATAATTATCTTCAGTGAAGAAAAGCGGCTTGGGATTTATGCTGCCGAAAATCGTTTCCCAATCACTGCTCTTCTTAAAGTATTGAGGACCGAAAACGAGCAAGACCGGTCTGCTTTCGATTTTTAAATACGCATCAGTGTTGAACCAAGTTGAGCTTAGATAATCAACAGCTCTGGAACCATAACTTATTGCACTTGAGGAAGTTATTCTCCCGCCGTTGATCATATTCTGAATGGTTTGGTCTTCGTAAACAATAGCAAATTTTAGATTTGCTTTTTTGATCCAGCTAAATAATGCGCCGGTGCTTTTATTGATAACACCATAGTCGTTATAGTCTTCATCGCCATACCAATCCACCAAAACGCCATCAATACCGCTAAGCTTCATCAGTAAAACTTGATATTCCAATACGTGAGAATCCTGACTGTCGTATGGTCCAGTAAGCGGATAATAATGAGAAGCGATTTCCCTTTTGCCGGATGAGTCGAACTTGCCGGGATCATAGTGATTCATCGTCCAATGCCAGCCCCAATATCCACTCTGTTCTTTTGTCTGAAACCAAGGCATATAGTGAGCCATGAGTAACGGTTTTTTAAGATTTTGAGCAGGAGTATAAATTGGAAAGTGCAGTACAATTACAAAACAAATTAAATATAAGATGTTGCGAGAGAATCTAGTTAGAATTTTCATTCGGCTAACATGTTATAATCAGAATAAGCATCACAGACCTAGCAGTTCTTTATTCTTCTTCATTGCATTAATGCAAAATTCAATATGATCATTAAGCTGCACTTCCAGTTCTTCAGCTCCTTTTACTATATCTTCCCGGTTAACCGCTCTGGCAAAAGCTTTGTCCTTCATTTTCTTTACAACTGATTTCACTTCAACTTCTTCAACACTTCTACTCGGGCGAACGTAAGTCACGGCGGTTATAAAACTGGCAAGCTCATCGCAAGCGTAGAGAGTTTTCATCAATTTAGTTTCGCGCGGAATGTTTGCGTAATCGGCGTGAGACATAATTGATTTCCTAAACTCTTCATCAAAACCTTTCCCGGTAAGAATTTCATTTCCTTTGTATGGATGCTCTTCAGCAGTTGGATACATCTCGTAATCAAAATCGTGCAGCAGAGCAACGTTGCCCCAGTATTCAATATCTTCACCAAATTTTTCAGCATAGGCGCGTACACAAGTTTCCACAGCATACGCATGTTTCAGTAAGCTATCACTTTTTGTGTACTCTTTAAGTATTGTTAAACAGAATTCCCGATTTCGCATAAAGTCGTTACTCATTTTTTTCCTCTTGTGTTTGATTCCGGATTAAACGATGGACAAAGTTTAGCAATTACACACTCATGGCACTGCGGCTTTCGTGCAAAGCAAACTTCCCTTCCATGCATTGCAAGCCAGTGAGATGAATTTACCCAATAACTTTCCGGCAATAACTCTTTAAGCCGAAACTCAATTTTAGTTTGATCTTTTGTATCTACAAATCCAAGCAAGTTGGATAAACGAATAACATGCGTATCAACTGCAATAGCGGGAATTCCAAAAGCATTTCCGGCAACTACAGATGCAGTTTTTCTTCCTACACCGGGAAGCTTAACAAGTTCATCAAAATCTTCTGGAACCTGGCCTTTGTAGTTTTCAATTAATGATTTGCAGCAGCCTTGTATGTTTTTTGCCTTCATCCGGTAAAAACCGGTAGAGAAAATATCCTTCTCCAATTCCTCTTGAGAAACAGAAATGTAATCTTGTGGTTTCTTGTATTTCTTAAAGAGAGTTTCGGTTACAATATTCACCCGCGCGTCTGTGCACTGAGCCGATAAAATTGTAGCAATCAAAAGTTCAAACGCAGTAGTATATTCCAGCGCAGGTTGTACTTCGGGATAAACTGTAGCGAGTTTATCAAATACTTTTTTAGCGAATGCTCTTTCTTGTTTCTCAGCCATCACAAAAACTTTTTATCTTTTAGAATAAGTCTTTCAACCGGCTTTCCGTTAATAATATGCTCTTGAATAATTTCTTCAACATCTTCAAGCTTAATTCCCCCATACCAAACTTGTTCGGGATAAACAACCGCCGAGCACCCAAAAGCGCATGCATCAAGGCAACCGGTTCCGTTTGCTCGTACCGTTGTGTTCAGTCCAAGTTCTTTTATTCTTTTCTTAAATTGATCGCGAACTGCTTTTGAGCCTTTAGATGCACAGCATCCGCGCGGATCATCCGGGCGCCGTTCATTCTCACAAATAAAAATATGTTTTTCGTATCTTGCCATTTAACGACTCACTTCCAAAATTATTTTGCAGTAACTAATCCAAACATAACAAACCCCACTGTTTTTTGCCGGAGTTTTTGTTTTCAGCTTCGAGAAAATATTTTATTACACAAATGACTTTTTTATAGATGAGTACTCAATGATGACCTTTTTAAAACATTTTTATGCTTTTTGTAGTAAGTTAGTGCTCGAAAAAAATGCAAAAATAGATTAAAAACGAAGGAGAGATGGCAGAGTGGTTGAATGCGGCGGTCTCGAAAACCGTTGTCCCGGGTT